>JAGACJ010000146.1 GCA_017614195.1 Paludibacteraceae bacterium | reverse complement strand
GCCATCGACATCATGACCGCCCCCTACGGCTACGCATGGAGTCCCAAGCGCATCACTTTGTCTACCGTAGGTATCACGCCACAATTGACTGTTATACTCGAACAGGCGCAATGCCACATTGCTATCAGTCTGCATGCGCCTAATGCCTCGGTGCGCGCAGCGTTGATTCCGGCCGAGAAGGCCTACCCCATGGCAGAAACACTCGCGTTGCTAAAAAAACACGACTTCAGCCACCAACGGAGATTATCGTTTGAATACACCCTGTTTGCCGGGGTAAACGACCGCATGGAAGACGCGCGCGAATTGGCACACAAATTGCAAGGATTAGACTGTCACATCAACCTGATTCCCTATCATGAAGTACCCGGTGTGCCATTGTCACCCAGTTCGCGTGCCGACATGGAAGCGTTTCAGGAGGTGTTGCTGAAAATGCAACTGCCCACCACCATCCGACGTTCACGCGGACAGGACATCGAGGCGGCTTGCGGATTATTGTCAACGATTAAAGAAAATAAGGAATGAAAAAAAATATCATCACATCGCTACTTATAATCGGTTGTGCGCTCTTCTTGGGAGCTTGCTCCGAAAAATCCATGAAGCCCAATGTTACAGGCGCTGCCGGAGAGTTGCTATTGGTCATTGATGATTCGGTGTACAACAGTCCTGTAGGCGACTCGCTGCGCAAAATACTCGACCGCGACGTGCCCTGTCTTCCCCAATCGGAGCCGATGTTCAATATCTCGCGCACCTCTCACAAAGGATTTACCGAATTGTTAAAACCGGCTCGCAACATCCTGATTGTTACGATTAGCGATATCTACTCCAGCGCCAAGGTAAAAGCGGGCAGCGATAAATGGGCAAAACCACAGGCCGTCATTTATGTCAACGGTCCTGACTTGCAATCCGTAGCCGAGATCATTGGTAAGCGCCAACAAGCCGTCACCCAATATTTTTTGAAGGCTGAACGAGATCGTTTTATCACCTATCATTCACATTCACAAGAGATTAAATCGAAAGAAAAAGTCGAAGAGCTGTTTGGGGCGTCGATGGTGATTCCCAAAGGAATGAAACGCACCAAAACTGGTACGGACTTTTTGTGGATTTCGGGTGTCAACGGCGACTTCAACCAAAACATCGTACTCTACAGCGTACCCTATTACAGCACAGCGCAATTTGAGCGGGAGGAATTGCTGCGCGTTCGCGACTCAGTGCTCAAGGCCAACATTCCCGGCCCGTCGGACGGTTCGTACATGACAACCGAATACCGCGTGGAGCCGCCTATTTGGGAAAAGACCAGCACCAAAAACGGAGAATACGCGGCCAAACTCACAGGTCTTTGGACGGTCGAAGGCGACTTTATGGGCGGTCCGTTCGTCAGTTTGACGGTAGTCAGCAGCGAGCGAGCCGAACTGCTGACTGCAGAGACCTTCGTCTACGCCCCCAACCAAAACAAGCGAAACATCATGCGCCAACTCGAGGCAGTATTATACACTTTGAATTTCAATTATGGAAAAGATTAAAATCGGAATCACACACGGAGATATCAACGGAATCGGCTACGAAGTCATTCTCAAGACACTTGAAGACAACCGCATCTTGGATTGCTGCGTTCCCATTGTCTATGGTTCGCCCAAGGCTGCGGCCTACCACCGCAAACAACTTGAGCTCAACGGCAATCTGAACCTGATTTCGGATGCCAACGATGCCAGCGACAAACGCTCCAACATCATCAACTGTTGCGACAGCGAATTGAAAGTGGATTTGGGACAGTCAACCGAAATGGCAGGCACCGCCGCATTCGAGGCGTTGGAACGCGCTACACTCGACTTGAAAGAAGGAAAAATCGATGCCATTGTCACGGCACCGATAAACAAGCAGAACATTCAATCCGATAGTTTCCATTTTCCCGGACATACCGAATATTTGGAGCAGATTTTCGGCAAAAAAGGCGACGCCTTGATGTTGTTGGCCAATGACAAACTGCGCGTTGCCGTCGTTACTGGTCATATTCCATTATCGAAAGTGGCTTCGTCGCTGACCACCGAAGGTATTCTGAAGAAAATCAGACAACTCAACCACTCGCTCAAGACCGACTTCGGCATTCGCAAACCGCGTATCGCTGTGTTAGGTTTGAATCCGCATGCCGGCGACAACGGCGTGATCGGCGAAGAGGAGAAAACCATCATCCGTCCGGCCATTCAGTCGGCACTCAACGAAGGCATTGTCTGCATCGGTCCGCTGCCAGCCGACGGATTCTTCGGATCAGACAACTACCTCAAATACGATGGTATTCTGGCCATGTATCACGATCAGGGACTGATTCCGTTCAAAACGCTTGCCATGACAAACGGAGTGAACTTCACCGCAGGCCTGCCCATTGTCCGCACATCGCCCGACCATGGGACCGCCTACGACAAGGCCGGACAAAACATCGCCGACGAATCGTCGTTCCGTGCCGCCCTATTCATGGCTATTGACATTGTAAAAAACCGCTTATGATAACCGCCTCCGAATTAACAAACATCAAACAAAAATTCGGCATTATCGGGCAAAGCCCCGAACTGAACCGCGCCATTGAGACTGCCATGCAGGTAGCCAACACAGATTTGTCGGTCCTGGTGATTGGCGAAAGCGGTGTCGGTAAGGAAAATATTCCAAAAATTATCCACTACTGCAGCGCACGCCGTCATGCCACGTACATTGCGACCAACTGCGGCGGTATTCCGGAGGGCACCGTCAATTCAGAGCTGTTCGGCCACGAAAAGGGTGCCTATTCGGGTGCCATTGCCGATCGTAAGGGATATTTCGAGGTAGCCGACGGCGGCACCATTTTCCTTGACGAAGTGGGCGAACTGCCCATGTCGACCCAAGCCATGCTGCTTCGGATTCTCGAAACAGGAGAATACATGAAGATGGGGTCGTCAACCGTATCGAAAACGAATGTCCGCGTCATCGCCGCCACCAATGTCGATTTACCCAAAGCCATTCGTGAAGGACGTTTCCGCGAAGACCTGTACTATCGGCTCAATGCAGTGACCATCACACTGCCAGCCTTGCGCAACCGCCAACAAGACATTCTGCCTCTGTTCACCAAATTTTCGGCCGATTGTGCCGAACGTTACAAAAGGCCGGTCATCCGTCCGAGCGAAGAGGCAAAGGCCATGCTGACCAAATATTACTGGCGTGGCAATATCCGCCAGCTAAAAAACGTCGCCGAGCAGATTTCGGTGCTCGAAAACGAGACAGAGCTCACCGCCGACACCTTGCGCAAATACTTGCCGAACGAAGACATGTCGATGCTCCCCACTGCCCCGCAGACACACGAGCGGACAATGGACGACATGGCGACCGAACGCGAGTTCTTGTACAAGTTGCTCTATGAGATGCGCAACGAGATGAATGATCTCAAGAGTCAGATAGACAAGATGCGGAACGACGCAAACACCCCCGTCAACCACATTTCGAAATACCCGGACCACGATTGGAAAACGGTCGAAGTGGATGACACCGCGCATACTGTCCCAACCGAAGATACTCCACATGCCAAGGTGGATTATGCTGTCGAGGCGGAAGAGGTCGGCAGTTCGCTATCCTACGAGGAGAAAAAAATTGAGCTGGCGCACAAAGCTTTGGAAAAACATAAGGGTAACCGCAAATTAGCTGCCGCAGAACTGCAGATTTCAGAGCGCTCGCTTTATCGTCTGATTCAAAAATACGGACTGAAATGAAAAGACTTCACTTCATAAACACCGCAATGATCGCCACCGCCCTGTCGCTACTGACCGCTTGTACGATTTCTTACAAATTCAACGGTACGGTAATCGATTACAGCAAGGTCAAAAGCATTGCCATCACCGACTTCAACAACCGAGCCCCCATGGTCTATGCGCCGTTGGCAGTGACTTTCAACGAAAAGATCAAGGACACCTACACCAAGCAGACTCGTCTCGAACTGGTTGACCGCAATGGAGACCTCGAGTTGGAAGGCGAGATTACCGGATACGACATCACCCCGCAATCCATGACGTCGAACGCGCTGTCGGCAGAGACCCGTCTGACCATTCGCATTCAGGTGCGCTATACCAACAACACCAACCACGACGAAGACTTCGAACGCAGTTATTCTGCCTACCGCAATTTTGACAGTTCGAAACTGATTACCGATGTGCAAGACGAACTGATTGACGAAATTGTGGAGGAAATTTGTGACAACATATACAACGACACTGTAGCTAACTGGTAATGACAGCCGAAAATTTTATCCGTTATTTGTCGAATCCGGCCGAAATGACCGACCGCGATGCAGATTCAGTGGCAGAGTTGTGGAAAAGTCATCCTTACTTTGCGGCGGCAGCGTGCCTGTATCTGAAAAAACTGCACGACAAAAAGGACATCCGCTATGCCCAGATACTACCGCATGTGGCTTTGTTGTCGGCCGATCGCAGCCGTTTGCAGAATTACTTGAAAACGCTACCCATAATAGCAGAGACCGCGATTCCTGACTACCCGATTGGCGATTTGCAATCCGAAGGTTCCCCTTCGAAAGACTTGGACCTGATTGATGACTTCATCAACAAAGATCCGCACATCCGACCCATAACCTACGATACGACGACGCCTCAGACACCGGACCCTGTCGCCCAACCAGCGCAACCGGTAACCGACGGCATTTTTACCGAGAGTTTGGCCAAAATTTATGTCGGACAAGGACAATATGAGAAGGCAATACGCATTTTTGAAAAATTAAATTTGAATTATCCAGAAAAAAGTGCTTACTTTGCAGACCAAATTGCACAAATTAGGAAACAACAAGAAAAACAACTATAAAAAATTATGAAAATCATTGTCATTTTTGCAATTATCACAGCCATTCTGCTGATATTCATTGTTTTGATTCAGAACTCAAAAGGTGGTGGCTTGGATTCTTCCTTGTCAAGCACAAATCAAATCATGGGTGTTCGTAAAACTACCGACTTTCTTGAAAAAGCCACTTGGACATTAGTGATTGTCATGGCATTGCTCTGCATCGGAAGCGCCGCATTCCTGCACAGCAACGAGGGTAACGGCAGTGTGCGTGAGAACATTGAGCAAAGCGCTCCCGCTGAAACCCAACTACCCGAAGCAGAATAACGACATTTTGTCATATTCGTATTATAACGAGGCCGTTTTGTCAGTCACAAACGGCCTCGTTTTTTTTTGGCACAGTTTATGCAGTAGAGATTGCGAATTTGAATTACAATTAACTAAATCATACATTATGAACATCAAACCATTGGCAGACCGGGTTCTTGTACAACCCGACGCCGCAGAAGAAAAAAGCGCGGGAGGCATCATTCTCCCTGATTCAGCAAAAGAAAAACCCCTGAAAGGCAAAGTTTTGGCGACTGGCGACGGCACCAAGGACGAAGCCATGGTGGTAAAGGCCGGTGATGCGGTTCTCTATGGCAAATATGCCGGTACCGAAATTGAGGTGGAGGGCGAAAAATACCTCATCATGCGCCAAAGTGACATTTTGGCAATTGTAAAATAATTAAAATCTGACAATTATGGCTAAAGAAATCAAATTTGATATTGAGGCCCGCGACGGGCTGAAAAAAGGCGTTGACGCATTGGCAAACGCCGTAAAAGTAACCCTTGGACCGAAAGGCCGCAACGTGATTCTGGCAAAGAAATTCGGTGCCCCACACATCACCAAAGACGGTGTGAGCGTTGCGAAGGAAATTGAACTTGAGGACGCCTTCGAGAACATGGGCGCCCAAATGGTGAAGGAAGTGGCTTCTAAAACCGGTGACAACGCTGGTGACGGCACCACCACCGCCACGGTGCTTGCCCAATCGATTATCT
>JAGACJ010000145.1 GCA_017614195.1 Paludibacteraceae bacterium | reverse complement strand
CTCAAAACCCAGTATAAATTCTGTACGCCGCAATCGGTCATCATCATCGATACCGATTCGTTTAAGGAAACCGATCTCCAAAAAGCCGAGTTCAAAACCCAGAACCCCTTTGAGGAACTCAATATCCACAACGAAGTGATTTCGGCTCCAATCTCGAGTATGTGCAAAGAGAGCCTGGCCGACAGCGGCTTGGATTTCAAGGCAGCAGTGCGTTGCAAAAATATGTTCGCGCTCGGTCTGGTTTGCTGGTTGTTCGACCGCAACCTCAAATACGCCGAGGAAATGCTGCAGCAGAAGTTCTCCAAGAAACCCGAGATTGCAGCTGCCAACATCAAGGTGCTTAACGATGGTTACAACTATGGACACAATACCCACGCTTCGGTAACGACCTACCGTATCGAATCCACCTCAGCCAAGGCAAAAGGCCTGTACATGGATATCAACGGCAACAAGGCTACCTCGTATGGTTTGATCGCCGCTGCCGAAAAGGCCGGCCTTACCCTGTATCTCGGTTCTTATCCTATCACTCCTGCCACCGACGTGCTGCACGAGTTGGCCAAACACAAATCGCTGGGTGTGATTACAGTTCAGGCCGAAGACGAGATTGCCGGATGCGCATCGGCTGTCGGTGCAGCGTTTGGCGGCGCATTGGCCGTAACTTCGACCTCGGGCCCTGGAGTCTGCCTCAAAAGCGAGGCCATGAACTTGGCAGTGATTACCGAGTTGCCCTTGGTCGTTTTGAACGTACAGCGTGGCGGACCTTCGACCGGTCTTCCGACCAAATCGGAACAAACCGACTTGCTACAGGCCCTTTACGGACGTAACGGCGAAAGCCCGATGCCCGTTATCGCAGCCACGTCGCCGACCGATTGCTTCGACGCCGCTTATATGGCTTGCAAAATTGCCCTGGAGCACATGACTCCCGTGGTGCTGCTGACCGACGTTTTTGTCGCCAACGGCTCGGCTGCCTGGAAATTGCCCAACCTCAAGGATTATCCCGAAATCAAACCTCCTTTCGTAACTCCTGACATGAAAGAAGGGTGGACCCCGTTCAAACGTAACGAAAAAACAGGCGTGCGTTATTGGGCTGTTCCGGGAACCGAAGGATTCATGCACCGTATCGGCGGTTTGGAGAAGAGCAACGAAACCGGTGCCATCTCGACCGAACCCGAAAACCACCACAAAATGACCCTGCTGCGTCAGGCCAAAGTGGAGAAGATTGCCGATTGCCTGCCCGAACAACAGGTCGAAGGCGCCAAAGACGCCGATCTGCTGGTCGTTGGTTTCGGCGGTACATACGGCCACTTGGCTTCTGCCGTTGAAAAGATGAACAAGGCTGGCAAGAAAGTGGCCCTGGCTCACTTCAAATACATCAACCCGCTGCCCAAGAACACCGCGTCGCTTTCGCACAAATACAAAAAGATCGTGGTGGCAGAGCAGAATATGGGACAGTTCGCGGCTTACCTCCGTTCGAAAGTCGAAGGTATCCACCTCGAACAATTCAATCAAGTGAAAGGCCAACCCTTCGTAGTGGAGGAACTGGTCGATGCGTTTACTAAAATTTTGGAGGCATAAGGTTATGAGCGAAACAGTATATACAGCAAAAGATTTCAAAGCCGGTCAACCGCGTTGGTGTCCGGGTTGTGGCGACCACGCATTTTTGGCTGCCCTGCACAAGGCAATGGCTACCATTGGCGTCGCACCGCATAATACGGCCGTAATTTCGGGTATCGGATGTTCGTCGCGTCTGCCCTATTACATGAATACCTACGGCATGCACACCATTCACGGACGTGCCGCTGCCATTGCAACCGGTACCAAAGTGGTGAACCCCGATCTGACCATCTGGCAGATTTCGGGCGACGGCGACGGCCTGGCCATCGGCGGCAACCACTTCATCCACGCCATCCGTCGTAACATCGACATCAACATGATTTTGCTCAACAACCGCATCTACGGCTTGACCAAAGGTCAGTATTCGCCGACCTCGTGCCGTGGTTTTGTCAGCAAATCGTCGCCCTACGGTACGGTCGAAGACCCGTTCCGCCCTGCGGAATTGTGCTTTGGCGCACGCGGCCGTTTCTTCGCCCGTTGTGTAGCCGTTGATACCAAGGGGTGCGAAGACGTGCTGGTGGCTGCTGCCGCCCACAAAGGCGCTTCGGTGGTTGAGGTGCTGCAAAACTGCATGATTTTCAACAATGGCACCCACGATGCGGTGGCTACCATTGAGGGACGTGCCAAAAACGCCATTTACCTCGAACACGGCAAGCCCATGTTGTTTGGTGCCAACAAAGAGTTCGGCCTGATGCAGGAAGGTTTCGGCCTGAAAGTGGTGAAGCTGGGTGAAAACGGCATTACCGAAAAAGACATTCTGGTACATGACGCACATTGCCAGGACAACACCCTGCAACTGAAGCTGGCGTTGATGGAAGGCCCCGATTTCCCCATTGCACTGGGTGTGATTCGCGACGTGGAGGCTCCGACCTACAACGACGCCGTTCACGAACAAGTCGATGAAGTCAGCGCTCAAAAGAAGTACCACAACTTCCAAGAACTGCTGATGACCAACGATACGTGGGAAGTGAAGTAAGAAAAGTCATTTCCGATAACGAAAAAACCTCCGGCTGTATCAGTCGGAGGTTTTTTGTCTTTTGGCTTCGCGCTCTTCGGCTTTGCGTTTCTTTTCGGCAGCCACAAACTCTTTGTGGCGTTTGCGACGGTCGGCGCGTAGTTGTGCGCGGGCTTCTTTGTCTTTGGCTTTTTGCGCCTTCTCTTTCTGCTTTTTCTCTTGCCGGACGGCATTTTCTTCGGGCGTGCGTTTACGCAATGATTCCTTATAGTCGGCAAACAGGTTCTTCCATGTGTCAAAGTCCTCTTTGTACATGATACCTAAACCTTGCGTATAAAGAGCAGTGGAGTAGAGCTTGTCGTTGGTCTGGTTGTAGGCTTTGAGGCGCAGACGTCCGTTCGGTGTCAACTTGTATTCGATGTCAAAGTCTCCGATAAAATCCTCGCTGCCGTATTGTTGGCGGTATCCGAGGTTACTGTTGATGAGCAGCCGGTTGTCGAGGAAATTGGTGGAGATGTTTACCTCGAACGAGCGGTTGACATCATACGCCTCGCTGTCTTGACGGTAGTTTAATCCCAAATTCACATTGTTGCTGATTTGCGACAACCAGTAGTTCAATTGGCTTGACAGCGTAGCCGTAGCGAATGATGCAGCCAACTCGGTGGAGTAACTTGAGGTGTTTTTGGTAACCTCGGGGTTGTAGAACTTTCCGGTTAGCAACAAAAATACCATTTGCTGGCTCATCATCTCCTCGGTATTGATGGCAGACAGTACGCGTCGTTGTACCTCTTCGTCGGCGTATGGCAGTTGGATGTCGAACTTGATCGTCGGCTCTTGCAGTGGGCCGGTGATGTTGGCAATGCACAACACCTTGACCGTTTTGTTGGTGATGTCGGACAACATGGCCTCGTCGAGCAAATCGACAAGCGAAGCCGAGGTCTGATAAGTGGCGTTGATGTCCATAATGCCACTCATGGGATCACCATCAAACGAAATGCTGCTGTTTTCGCCTACTTCGAATTTTTTGCGCATGGCACCTTGCATCGAAAAATTGTATTCACCTTTGGTGATGTCGAAATTGCCGTATAATTTCACATTGCCGTTCTGGTCAACATCTACTTTGAGATTGCCCTCGCCATTGGCACGAATCACGTCGTTGGTGCGATTGTCAAAGATAATCTGTACTTCGGCATCGGGCGTGACATCAATATCGAGCGATACATTGACTTTGGCTTCCGGCATTTCGATTAGCCGGCGTTTGCGACGTTCTTCGGGCGATTTGTCCTTTTCTTTTTCGCGGTTGACAAAGGTGATGAAGGTGTTGTCGGTTGCCGCAGTGTAAGAATTGACAGGTACGCTGAACGTACTTCCTTTTTTAGGTGTGCCTGTTACAAAAATGTCCATTTTGTTGACATCACCGGTGATTTTTGCTTTCCCGTCCACCAAGATGTGTCCGTAGAAATCAGGACTTTCTATTTCGTTGGCATCGAATACAAGCATGTCGTTTACTTCAAAACCGATGTCGAATTTGAAATCGTCAAAATATTTATGCGTTACAAGCGCGTCCACTTTGCCTGTATGCCCGTATTGGTCATGGATGTGGATGTCTTTGAAAATCATTGCCTGCTTGCGCAAATGAACCGAGTCTTCGAAGAAGAAAGTCGTTTTGAGAAAATCGATGCCCAAACTGCCTTTGCGCACAAAAGCATCGCCCCAAATTTCCACTTTGTCGAGATCGCCGCCGACATATAGTTTGCCGTGAGCAATGCCGGTGAAATCGCTGGCAAATGTGGCAATGTATGGTTTGATGAATTCCAAACTCAAATTGTTGAGATCGCAGTCGAGCAGCATTTCGTTGCGTGCAGGTGATACGAAACCGGTTACTTTTGAGGTGTCGGCATATTCGTTCGTGACCAACCCCGTCAGTTCTATTTGTTGCGTGTCATAGTTGTATTGGGCTTTGGCCTCAACGATATCACCGAATGCGTAAGTGTTCAATCCGAAATTTTTAGCCGAGACGGTGGCATTCATAATCGGTTTGTTGAGAACGTGTCCCAATGCAACCCTTCCCGAAACCAAACCGGTCAGTTTGACGTCGGGCATGTACAGCACTTCGCTCAAATATTGTAAGTTGATGTTGCGCAGACCAACGAGGATAATCTCTTTCTCATTGTCTTTCTCGGCTTTGCCTCCAACACGCAAGTACTGGTCCGAATTTTCAAAAGCGACATTTTTGACATACAGATGGTCTTCGTCGTATTTGATGTTGCCTTGGCGTATGTTCCAAAGCGAGTCGCTCAAGACAATGGTGGAGGGCTTGATTTCGCACTCGAGGTTGATGTGCTTGTTTTCGTCTGGATGCGGACGGAAAGTGGTATGTGTGTCAATCATGCCCGAAAAATGCTCTCCAATGGCGTTGTTAAAGCCAAATCCGAAATCAAGTTCGTCGTTGTTGAGCTTGCCTCGGACCATCAGCAACGTGGTGTCGAGGAACGTCTCAAAATAAGTGTCGGCCGCAAGTCTTAACGTGTCATTGTAGTTGTTGACATGGATGCGCAGACTATCGAGGCTGCGTTGGCCCAAATTGCTTCGCCCTAAATTGATGAAGCCCGAATTGACATTGACTTCAACCAATTTGTTGTAATCGCTTACGTATGCTGTTACCGTGGTAGTGTCCTCCAACCGAATGGGCGAGTCCAATACTTCAAATAAGTCGGTGACAGGATTGATGGTCAGGTCAACCAAAAAATTGTTGGCGGGGGAGACCGGTTCGTTTTTGAGCAGACGCAATGCCGGCAATTTTTCTGCGAGCAGGGCTTCCATGTTAATCGCTAATGTGCTGAAAGCATATTCGCCGGTAAGTTTCCCGTTTATCAAATCCGATTCGATGTTAATCAAGTCCACACCATTGCTGCCTGATTCCATCGTTAAGTCGAAGAAGGAAAGCGTATAGACTTTTTCGCTATTGGCGAGAATGAGCGAATCAACCGATAAATAACCTTCGATGCTGTCGGGGTTGTAGATGACAAAATCAGCAAGCGCATCAACCGAGATAGCCAAGTCTGCGTATTTCTCGGTCAAGTGCATGGGGTTAGGGCGAAAACTGTCGATGGCGGTTTGCAGATGACACACCGTCCGGTCTTCTTCGAACGACAGTTGCGTGGCCAGAATAATGGAGCCGTTTTCGTCGTGGAAGGTCAGCCCGGCATCCAAATCCACCTCGTCGTATGTGGCGTCGATGGTAATGTTCTGATAGTTGTAGTTTTTGAATACCAATGAGTTGATCGTACCCGTAAGTGATCCTACCAATGGCTTGTTTTCTGATTTTCCACCCTTGACAGCCAGACTCATCGACAAGTCTTCGAGTTCGGTTTCCTTGCCGAGCAATTTGTTCAAATCCAATTGGTTGGTACCTACCTTACCGCTGAAGTTTACGTGATCAAACGATTCGTTGGTGCTGATGAACAAGTCTGTCTTGATGATGCCGACATCGGTTGTCAAAGTACCATACGCCACAAGGTCCGAGAAGAATCCCGAGATGTTCCCTCGGAACGAGATGTTACCCATGTTACGGATGGGATCGGGCATTTTGATTGATTTTCCAGCGATGGTGGTGGCCAAAACTTCCAGTTCGTTTTTGCTGCACGATATGTTGGCGAAGTCGCCCATAAGGAATGCCTCCGACGGATCATTCAGACCATAAATGCTGGCGTTTGTCGAAATGCGGAGTTTCTGCCCATATCGCAAGGAGAGATTGTTGAGCCGCATATCGTTGTACGATCCGCTGGCCTGTACCGACAGTTTGACGGGGCCTTCCAGTTGGTAGAGGTTTTTCCAGAAAGGAGCCAGATCTTTGCCGTACAGCTCGGCTTGTCGCAAATCGAAATTGAATGTGCAATGGTCTTTGATACGTTCCCATGCGGCTAAGTCAGCAATGGTGTCGAATCCAACCGACACGTCGCGCAGCGACACGATGCTTTGGCGCATCTGCAAGTCAAGTTTGTTGAGTTCCAGACTCTTTGGGGTCATCTGTGCCTCAAAATCCGCTTTTTTGACTTTCCAACCGCTTTGTTCGACGAAAGTGAGGCCCGTACAGGCAATGGCCGCGCTGTCAATGTGGTAGTTGCCCGTTATTTCGCACGAAATATGTTCGAATTTCAAATGATTGGGGTCGAATTCTTTTCGGCGTGTGGCGATGTCGCTGCGGTCAATTTGCACAGTACAATCGTTGAATTTGATGAAGTCGAGGTCAAATACGAAGTCAAGGTTTACCGGCTCCATTTCGCCCAAATTGTCGATGATGTATTGCAAATTGGTGCGACCTTCGGCATCTGTTTCTAAGTTAAAATACAAGCCGTTCAACGTCAGGACATTGATGACCAGTTGTTTTCGAAAGAGTGGGCCGACTTCGAACTTGCAGTACAAGGCGTCCAGCGAAGCGACCTTTTTGCCTTGAGGGTCGAGTAGGACAATGTCCGAAAATTTGATTTCGCGTAAAGGAGCGTAACTGAACGAATTGATGCGGACTTCGCCGCCTAATAACTGGGTGAGCTGGACTTCGGCCTTTTGAGTGACATAGCGCTGCACCGCCTTGTTGCTGAGCAGCAGCAGGCCGGCAAACGGAACAGCAATCGCAATTACTGCAACGACAATGATTATCTTAAAGAATTTTTTAATAACTTTGCACTCTAAAAATCAAGCAAAAATACGAATAAATCGGCATTTATGGAAACGGAGCAACAAAAAAAATCGCCAGCTTGCATATTAGGGATTGAATCTTCGTGCGATGACACGTCCGCTGCGGTGCTAATGGATGGTGTTTTAAGGTCGAATGTTATCTCTTCGCAGGCTGTTCATAGTGCTTACGGCGGAGTTGTCCCCGAGTTGGCCTCTCGTGCTCATCAGCAAAACATAGTGCCGACAGTCAGCGAAGCTATCCGACGGGCCGGCATCCGAAAGGAAGACATTTCGGCAATTGCCTATACCCGCGGTCCAGGTTTGATTGGCTCGTTGCTGGTCGGCAACTCCTTTACAAAAGGACTTGCCACCGCACTTAATATCCCGATGATAGAGGTGAATCACCTGCAAGGTCATGTGCTGGCTCACTTTATACAAGAACCGGATGTCGACAAACGCGTCCCAGTATTTCCCTATCTTTGTCTACTCGTTTCGGGGGGTAACTCGCAGATCGTGCTGGTGAAAGCTTACAACGATATGCAGATTATCGGTCAGACAATCGACGATGCGGCCGGCGAGGCTTTTGATAAGTGTGCCAAGGTGTTGGGAGGCCCGTATCCGGGTGGTCCGTATGTCGATAAACTGGCGCAACAGGGTGACCCGAAAGCGTTTCAGTTTGCCAAACCCCACATTGACGGTTATGATTACAGTTTTAGCGGCTTGAAAACCTCGTTCCTCTATTTGATCCGCGACCATCTCAAAAACGAGCCTGACTTTATTGACAAGCAGCGCGCCAACTTGTGTGCGTCGTTGCAGCGTGTCGTTATCGAGGTCTTGATGCAGAAACTGAAAAAAGCCGTTGATGATACGGGTATCCGTTGTGTGGCCGTTGCAGGTGGAGTTTCGGCCAATAGCGGATTGCGCACCGCTTTCAGCGATTATGCGCAACGCTATGGTTGGGATATCTTCGTCCCAAAAATCTCCTTTACAACCGATAATGCAGCCATGATTGCCGTTACCGGATATTTCAAATATCTCGACGGCGTGTTCGACAACATTGCCTCCACACCATTCTCCAAAGTAGTGATTTGACAGTTGTATGCAACCGTTGTTTGTACAAAAACGCTCATTTCTGACTGACTGTATCTGGTTCGTCTGTGCCGTGTCGGTCATACATGTGCTATGGCGTGTCTGTATTCATCCTGTATATTTGGAAAATTACACTACGCAAGTGTTTTTCTTGTCATGCGATGTCACCTCCTTTTTTGATTGGTGGTGCCGTTGGCAGGCGAAAGTGGCGGCATGGTTGTTAGG
>JAGACJ010000144.1 GCA_017614195.1 Paludibacteraceae bacterium | reverse complement strand
GATGTAACCGATAGGTGCATCAAACCATACATAAAGCACCTTTCCGTCTGCACCTTCTACTGGAACAGGGATACCCCAATCAAGGTCACGGCTCACGGCACGCGGTTGCAAGCCCATATCGAGCCAGCTCTTGCATTGGCCATATACGTTTGGACGCCATTCCTTGTGATCTTCCAAAATCCATTGGCGCAACCACTCCTCATGTTTGTCGAGAGGCAAATACCAATGTTTGGTCGTTTTTTTCACTAAGGGGCGGCCGCTGATAGACGACTTCGGATTGATCAGCTCTTCGGGCGACAAGGTGGCACCACATTTCTCGCACTGGTCGCCGTATGCACCCTGCGCATGGCATTTCGGGCATTCACCGGTAATGTAACGGTCTGCAAGGAAAACTCCAGCCTCCTCATCAAAATACTGCTGAGATTCGCGCGTAACAAACTCGCCTTTGTCATACAGGGTCTTGAAAAAATCGGATGCCACCTGATGATGGGTCTTGCTTGTTGTCCGCGAATAAATATCAAACGAAATGCCGAATTCCTTGAACGATTTTTTAATCAGTTCGTGATAGCGATCGACAATATTCTGCGGAGTAACCCCTTCGCGCATGGCTTTGATGGTAATGGGTACGCCGTGCTCGTCAGAGCCGCCGATAAACAACACCTCTTCGCCTTTGAGACGCAGATAACGCACATAAATATCCGCCGGCACATACACACCGGCCAAATGCCCGATATGAACCGGTCCGTTTGCATACGGCAGGGCCGAAGTCACTGTAGTTCGCTTGAAATTTCTTTGCATTGCGTATTTTATTAAATTTTGACCGCAAATTTACGATTTATTTTGGTTTTTTTGTATTTTTGCCACAGATTAAAAAACAAAGAAAACCTTAACAATCAAAAAATGAGAACAAAAATCATCACCCTAACCCTGCTTATGGCAAGTTGCGTCTGCTCCCTCGCCAGCGAGCGCATCATCAATTTCGAGATGCTTCCCGTTGATGTGCAAATGTACTCCCGCGCACACTTCCCGGCCGGCGACGACGCTTTCCGCAACGCATTCATCACCTACGACGACGAAATGCCCGAAATTGCCTACACCATCGTGTTCACCAGCGGCGACGGGCTGATATTCCGCGAAAATCACGAATTGAAGTCATATAGTGCCAAGACGACCGTGGTACCTTGGGATGTTTTGACCGAGCCGGTCAGCAAGACGTTGGGCGAATTGTATCCGCAGTCGGTTATCAAACATTTCGAGGTGGTCTATGTCACTTTGACCAAGAAAAAGTTTGAAATCACCTTGCTCGACGGAACCGAATTGGTTTTCGACGAAGACGGAAATCTGATTACAGAATAGGTTCGAAGTCCTGTTGCATGCCGCAGGCTACCACACCCATTTTTGCTTTAAGGCCTTGATGCCACGGCCGATCTTGCCAAACGGCGAGTAACGGTGTATCTCTGCGAATGGAGTTTCGACTGCTCCGAAATGGCGATACGAAAAGGCGATTTTTTCGTCCATACTCCCTTCGAAATCAAAACAACGCACTGTCGTTTCTGTAGCCAGGTATTGCAACACACGCCATACCAACCATGCAGAGGCGCCACTCGACCGCCATTGAGGATGAGTGGCGTATGCCAAATAATAGGCGGTGTGATTGTCATACACAATCAATGTAGCGGAAATAACTTGGTTATCAGCGTTTTCGGCAGCCCACAGCAAGGTATTCGAGGGAAGTCCCGCTATAATTTTAGCGAGTAACTCACAACCGTACCACATTTTTCCATGATCTTGCCCGAGCAAGTCGTAGAATTCACTGACAGACAAGTCGGTACGCAATTTTAGCCCTGCACGTTCGCCTTTCTTCACCTGACGTTGCTTCGGCGCCGCCATGTTGCGCCAAACAGCTTGAAGGTCACGAATATTTTCGAGGCGATAGGTCCGGCGCCGCACTTCGTCAAAAAGACAACTTCCCAATCCGGCAGTTGTCGGAGCGAATGTCTGTTCCATCACATCACAATGCTGTGCGGCAATAAATCCGGCAATCTGCTTTCTACAATCAGTTTCAAACGATTCGTCGCCGCAAAACATCCAAAAACCCTGATACGGAGTGAGTTGCGGGTTCAGCAATAGGGTCAGTCCATACTTGCGCCGCAGGGTATACAGATAGGCGGCCCGCCCGCGATCCGTATCAAACAGCAAAACCGACCAATCGTCGCCGCAAACAGCATTCATCCATACCGGGCACAGAAACAACGGAACCGAAGGGTCCTCATCGCACCATTTGCCGTATTTGTCCTTGTCGTTCATCAGCAAGACTTTTTCTTACTACGGCAAATATACACAGATTTTTTCAATCGCGCACATCTGTAGGTATCCGACATCACATTCGTCAATAAATTCATTATCTTTGCACAGAAAAACAGGCCTCATGCAAATCAAACAAACATTCAAACGAGTCGTTTCGCAAGCATTTGTCCGCCATGCCGCCACCTTAATCACGGGCAATGCAGTCGGTCAGCTCATTGCGTTTGCGGCATATTTGGTTTTGTGTCGTTTGTATAGTCCCGACGACTTCGGTTTGTTCAACTTATTTTTGAGCATTGGGGGCTTTCTGGCGTTTTTCAGCACCTGCTCGTTCCACTACGCCATTGTATTGCCAGCCAACGACAAATACGGCATGGCCTGTTTGCGTATTTGCCTATGTATCAATCTGATATTCAGCATGCTTTGCACACTTGTCTGCGGATTTGGGAACAACCTCATCGCCACACAATTCGGAGCACCGCAATTGGCGCGATATTTGCCTTGGATGGGGCTGTTTGTATGCACATACGGTTTGTGGTCCACGCTGAATTACTGGTACATCCGCACCCAAAAATTCAGATGGATTGCGGGATACCAAGTGGGGCAAGCCACCGTAACATCGGCGGCCAAAATCAGTTGCGCCGCCTACCCCACTGCCACAACACCCCACGGAGGCCTTATCACTGGTACTTTGATTGGCCAAACGCTATCTGTTATCATCGCCGCTTTTGGGTTGCGCAACCACTGGCTCCAACACGTTACCACCTCGCGCACCACGTTGTTGGTTTGTGTGCGCAAATACAGCAATTTTCTCAAATTTACCTTTCCCAAGGATTTGGTCAATTATTTAGGTGGCAACTTGCCGATTTTGCTCCTTGCCGCCTACTTCCCCATCGAAATGATTGGCTTTTACGGCATGGCAACCGCCTTGTCGATGCGCCCGGTCAATTTATTGGTTAACTCATTCTATCAATCACTGTATCAGCGTTGTACAGAGTTATTTAACCAGCAACGATCCCTCAAATTCTTGTTCCGTTTGTTTGGAAAAGGCGCCGTTATCGCCATTCCGGCATTTGTGGTACTTTATTTCGTACTGCCACCTCTGGTACAAATTCTGTTGGGAGATGGTTGGCAAGAGTCGGCACGGCTTTTGCAATTGATGTTGCCATGGCTTGCCTGCACGCTGCTCTGCAATCCGTTCGATTTCCTGGCCGACATTTTCTCCAAACAAGCGCGACTTCTCGTTTTTGAAATCTGCGAGACACTGCTCCGCGCCACCGCGCTTGCCGTTGGAATTGCCCAACATAGTTTTGAATGGGCCATTGGCTTGTATGGAGCCGCCTCTTGTCTGATCATCTTATTGCGTACCGCGTGGTACGTCCGTCTTATTCTTCAGTACGAAAAAAACATTATCTATGAAACAACTGCTGACTGATTTCATTCGCCTACTGTTTCCGCACGTCTGCCTGCTATGCGGAAACCGCCTCTGCGAAAGCGAAAAACACGTTTGCCTCAATTGTCTGTTCGACTTACCTCTCACCAACCTGCACAGAGTACCCGACAATCGGATGGAACAGCTGTTCTGGGGGCAAGCCCGCATTGACCATGCCACCGCACTCTATTATTTCGAGAAAGGAAATCATGTCCAGCAACTGCTTCACCAAATCAAATACAAAGGCAATCGCGAACTCGCCGTCGAATTGGGACGCATCCTAGGCGAAGAAATCAAAGACAGCCCCGTGGCACAAGTCGATTGCATCGTTCCCATTCCCTTGCACCCGCGTAGGCAAAAGTCACGCGGATACAACCAAAGCCAGCTGATTGCCGAAGGGTTGGCCGCTGTATTGAATCTTCCGATTGAGAATCAGGTGCTCTGGCGTACCCGTTTCAACGACACGCAAACCCACAAAAACGCATTCGAACGGTGGCGCAACAGCGAATCGCTTTTCTGCGTCAGCAATGGATCGGCGCTCGAAGGCAAACGAGTACTGATTGTCGATGATGTCGTAACTACTGGCTCCACCTTTGTGGCTGCCGCCAAAGCGCTTATACAAATTACAAATATCCAACTTAACTGTGCAACCGTTGCCTTAGCCGTATGACACAACAATTCATCCATCTCAAAGAGACCGACTCGACCAATTCGTGGTTGCAGTCTTACGCTCGCCAGAACGATCCCAACGAAGGGTTGCTTGTTTTCACCGACTTTCAGACCAGTGGCCGCGGCCAAATGGGCAATCATTGGGAATCGGCTCCTGGCGCGAACTTGTTGTTCACTCTGCTACTCAAACCCGCCAATTTGCCTGCCAATGCGCAGTTCGTACTATCGCAAGCGGTGGCCTTGGGAGTGGTCGACTATTTGTCGACTTTCGGTGCCGATTTTTCTATCAAATGGCCGAACGACATCTATTGGAACAACAAAAAAATCGCCGGCATCCTGATTGAAAATGACCTTGACGGCAACCATGTCGGTCGCAGTTATATCGGCATCGGACTCAATATCAATCAATTGGAATTCGTAAGCGATGCGCCCAACCCGGTTTCGCTGGCGCAGATTATCGGGAGGCAGTTGCCGCTCGGCGATTGTCTCGACGGGGTTTACCAAGCGATTCTCGACCGCTACGCCAGGCTTTCACAGGCCGATAGGATCCGCTGCGACTACAAAGACAAGCTTTACCGTTTCGGCCAACCCGCCCGCTATCGCGATGCCAACGGCCTTTTTACCGGCACTATCGAAGGCGTGGCCGACTCGGGACACTTGCTGGTCCGTCATCCCGACGGCACCCTGCACCACTATTTCTTCAAAGAAATCGAGTTTGTAATCGGATAAATCTTTACCTACACCTGCCTTCGAAAAGCTCAGGCAACGGAATAAGCCGACGATTGAGCCGGTCGAAACCACTGGTTTGCAGTTTTGTCGCCGAAAATTTTTATAATCAGAATTATTGTTGTACCTTTGCCGTCCGAAATTTTATATCTATACATAAAGTCAAACAACTAAATTAATAAAACATTTACAGTATGGAAGAAAACAAAAAATTTACGCAAGCAGTCAGCGACTTTGATTGGGATGCGTATGAAAACGGCTCTGTCGACACCTCGATGAGCAAAGAAGACTTGGAAAAAGCCTACAACCAGACTTTGAGCCAAGTCAACCAAAGCGAAGTGGTTGAAGGAACCGTTATCGCTATGAACAAACGCGAAGTAGTCGTTAACATCGGCTACAAATCGGACGGCATCGTTTCGATGAACGAGTTCCGTTACAATCCCGACTTGAAAGTTGGTGACAAAGTTGAAGTGTATATCGAGTCACAAGAAGACAAAAAAGGTCAGCTTGTACTTTCTCATAAAAGAGCCCGTTCGGCTCAATCTTGGGTTCGCGTAAACGAAGCCCTCGAAAACGACGAAATCATCAATGGTTATGTAAAATGCCGTACCAAAGGCGG
>JAGACJ010000143.1 GCA_017614195.1 Paludibacteraceae bacterium | reverse complement strand
TATCCGTTGAATCTCGCTGTAGATGGATTTGTTGATCTTGAAAAATTCTTGAAATTCATCAATAAACAATGTGACAGGCTGTTTGATGGAGTATCTCATCAAATATTCAAAGATTTCAGGAAACCGTTCGGCCTTTCCTACTATCGGTATGTTCAACTTTGATTCTATTTCGTGCAAAAAGTCAGCACACAAATCGTTTTCTGATTTGCGTGCGACAAAGAAATACAATATTGGTTCGTCTTCGTATGCCCGCCAAACAAGAGATGTTTTCCCAATGCGGCGCCGGCCAGTGACTACCGTAAATTGGGCATGCTCCTTAGAGAGAGACAAAATCTCCTTTAGAGATTTGATTTCATCATTTCTGTCAAAAAATTTCATACAATATTAGTTTGAGTTCCGAAATCTCCATTTCCGAAATGGCGGTTTCGCTACTGCAAATATAACACCTTTTTTTTGCTGTGCAAAATAAAAAAGCGGGGCGGGGTGGGCAATTAACAGGGCTTTACAAGATTTCGCGGGCAATCCAGGCACAAGCCTCCGCGTCGGCGAGCGCGTGGTGATGGTTTTCGAGCTCGTAACCGCAAGCGGCGGCAACTGTATGCAGCTGGTGGTTCGCCAAATCGGGCAGTTTGCACCGCGACGCATATAGCGTGTCATAGAATTCGTAGTCGGGGTAATCCATACCATAAGTTTTAAAAACCGCTTTGAGGCAACTCTCATCAAACTGTTTGTTGTGGGCTACCAGAGGCAATCCATTGATGAGCGGCTCGATTTGCGCCCATACTGCCGGAAACCCTGGTGCATCGTCGGTGTCGTCGTGGCACAGTCCGTGAATTTCGCTACACCAGTAATTGTAGTAGTCGGGTACAGGGTGGATAAGCGAGTAGAACGAATCTGTAATCTCGCCCCCGCGTACAATCACAATGCCCACCGAGCAGACCGACGAGCGTTCGTTGTTGGCAGTTTCAAAATCGATCGCTGCAAAATTCTGCATAATTTTTGAGGTTGTAAGTTTGTAAAACAATTATTTCGAAAGATCGGTGTCCTAAACATCTTTGTAGAGACTCCACATACTTCTGATATGTGCAGCCATGGTCTTGAGCAACCAAAGAGGCTCGAGCACCTCAATGGCGCTTCCGTTGCGAAGCAATTCTTGTTGAAAATCAAATACCGGTCGGATACAGAGCGTGAAAATACTGTACTCGTCATTGCGTTCGACCTCTTGCTGCGATTCGTGCATCTTGAGACCACGTATGTAATTGGCCTGTGCGGCAGATACCTTTATCAATCCACTTTCGGTTTAACTCGTTGAATGTGACTGGCCCTTCGCGGTCGATGGTTTCAATCAGCCACACATACTTGTTGATGAGGCTTGTCCCGAGGTTGTTTGTTGCCATGGCTCTTTTGTTTTTTTTCAAAGATACAAAAATCCTCCGCTAATTCATGGCAGAGGTTTTTGAAAATGCAAAAAAAAACAAAAGCGCCCCTGCATCAGCCATGCAGAGGCGCCCGTGATTCCGGAGCGATTCGAACGCTCGACCCACGCCTTAGAAGGGCGTTGCTCTATCCAGCTGAGCTACGGAACCGAATCGGCTGCAAATATACAGCAATTTTTTGAAACAATGGTACTGAAAGCACTTTTTTGTGAAGGTATCCGCCTAAAAGACAAATTAGAAAGGATAGCCGACGGCAAAATGGAGCGCCATGTCGGCAAGTCCCCATGTGTTGGTGAAACGCCATTGCTGTGCAGGCTCCTGTTTGGGATCAAAAGCTTTCAGGCCCCAGTCGAGGCGTACGACAAAATAATCGAAATTAAGTCGCAGGCCAATGCCATAGCCCAGTGCAATCTGTTTGTAGAAGGTGTCCCATTTGAACTGGCCGTTTCCCTGCCCCTCGTCGGCGAGCGTCCAGATGTTGCCAGCGTCAATAAAAGCGGCTAATTCGAGTTTCCATACCAAGTGAGTGCGGTACTCAAGGTTCATGCAGAGATTGATGTCGCCCGACTGCTTCATGTAGTCGGTTTTTGATCCGGGGTCGTATCCACCCGGTCCTAACGTACGAGCCGACCAGCCGCGGACGTGGTTGGCACCGCCACCGTAGTAGCGCTTCTCGAACGGAAGCAGCTTGGAGTTGAGGTAGGGAACACCAACGCCTAACGCCAAGTGGTAGACCATCGAGTTTTTTTCGTCGACATATTGGTTGTAAGTGAAGTCACCATTGACCTTGGCGTATTGCGAAAATGGGATGTTTCCGAGAACATACGAGCCAAGTTCGTCCTTGGGAGCATTTGCCGCCACGCAGATGCCGTACAGTAAGTTGCCACCGATTTCGAAATTGCCGCGCAACGTATAGGTTGAGTGTGTGTTGCGCAAGTGTTGGTTGGTGTACGAAATTCCATAGCCGGTTCTTAAGATCATGTGGTCTTCGTAACTGTATTTGAGTAGCGAATTCTTAATCGTGTCGGCGAAAGATTCTTGAATATAGGGCAGGTAGACATAGTTGAAGTCCAGCAGATCCACCTGGTGGTTGATTTTATTCTCGCTCTGCCAGCGGTATCTCATACCGGCACCGGCAATGGTTCGGATGTATTCCTGTCGGATCTGGTAGCTGAAGTTGACATACAACTCGGTGTTGGCGGGGTTGGTGCGCTTATAGTTTTTCTTGAAATTCGGAAACCAAAGGTTGGGAAAATTCAGACTGGCCTGCGTCGAGATATCCCATATCGACCGCGACATCAGAATTGATTCGTTGGCTCCGCGAATGCCGAACTTGAATATTTCGCCACCATGAAAAATGTTACCGTGAATGTATGACAGCTTGCCTGCGATACCAAAGTCGCCTTCATTGTTCGTGCCTTCGACTTCGACACTGAATGACTGGGCTTTCGTAGGCGTGATAACAATGTTGCAGTCGAGCCAGTGTACGCTGTCGTTTGTCAGACTGTCGGGAACGGGCGTAAAGCTGATATTCTGATATTTGAATATTTTGAGCGACGTAAGTTTGGCGTATGTTTGGGCAACAGTCGATTCGTTGTAAAGCGAGTCTTTTTCGATGAATGTGTTTTTGTACAATACTGATGGCCGAACGAAATTCACGCTCGAATAAATCTTGTAGTCTTTGTAACTGGTGGATTCCAATGAGTTGACAATGCTGTCGACCAACAGGTCAACCGTGCGGTTTACACTATAATATCTGATATCGCGCACGCGGTAAGTTTCATGAGGAACCGATTCGAAGGTGTTTTTGGACACTACGCGGCGCATAGGTCTGACCGTCAAACCGAAATCCACTTGATGGGTACCCAACGAACTGTCGGCAACCACACCGATGTATTCCTTGTCAAAGTAAAAATAACCATTGTTACGCAGGTGGGAGGCGATTCGCTCGCGTTCGCTCTCCAATTTGTCGATATCGAAAATATCCCCTTCGTGAATGGTGAAGTTGGCGCTGTCCGACAAAATCAGACTTTTGATTTCTTTGTTACGGATCAGATAGTCGATTTTGCGAATGCGATAGGGCTCTCCGCAATGTAGGTCGTAATGCACAGAGGCTTTCTTTTTCCTCAGTTTGACATCCGTAGTCACCGAGGCGTTGTAGTATCCTTTGTTGTTGAGTTGCTTACGCAATTCGTTTGCCGACACTTTGGTCAATATCGAATCGTAAATCACAGGCTCATCACCGATTTTTCGCAGAAAACGGTTAATCCACAACGAGGTGTCGCGCCCCGACAAACTGTACAGTGCCAGGTTAAAGTTGATAAAGTCGAACAATTTTGGGTTGGGGGTCTGCCTCAAGTAAGTCGTCATGTCGGTTTCGTTGACCTTTTTGTTGTCGGCCGAAATCTTGACTTTGTTGAGTAGGTACTCGTTGTCGGGTACGTATTTCGTAACACTGCATGAACTGAAAATCATGCAAATGCACATCAGAATAGGTAGTACCCGTTTCATATAGGAGAATTTTGCACAAAATTAAACTAAAAATACATCATTACCAATTTCTTTTGTAACTTAGCGCATCAAAAGTGTCCCGTATGATTGAAAAAAACAAAATCAAGTGGTTGAATCGGTTGGCAATGAAAAAATACCGGCAGGAATACGGTGTCTTTGTGGCAGAAGGGGCAAAGACCGTAGAAGAACTGTTGCCGGCTTTCCGTTGTCAGTCACTATATTACACGGCGGCATATACGGGCAAATTACCTGCAGGTGTAAGTGTGCGGGTTACTGACGAGGAGTTGCGTAAAATCAGCAATATGGAGGCGCCGCAAGGAGTGTTAGCCGTCTTCGAGATGGCAAAGGAAACTCCCTTGAACTTGCGTTCCGACATAACGCTCGTGCTCGACGGTGTACAAGATGCCGGCAATTTGGGCACCATTTTGCGTGCAGCCGACTGGTTTGGTTTCGAACAGGTGATTTGCACCAAGGGAACCGTCGACGTGTATAACCCCAAGGTGGTGCAGGCAACTATGGGGGCGTTGGCACGCGTCAAGGTGACTTACGTCGAAACGGCAGACCTGTTAGCGGTTGTCCGCAAAGAACAACTGCCGCTATATGTGACCGACCTCAGCGGAAAGGATTTATACGAATCTGTGATTAAGTCGCCGGCGTTGATGGTATTTGGCAATGAAGGCAACGGTGTGAGTCGTGAAATGCGCGACGCGGCTACCGATCGTTTGCTGCTACCCAATTATCCTGTGGGGCGCAAATGTTCCGAATCGCTGAATGTGGGAGTGGCTACCGCTTTGGTTTGTGCCGAAATCCGGCGTCGCCAGCGTTAGTTCCTTTATTTGCCTTTACAGACGATTTCTCTTCTATTTTTCGGGCATCGCGTTCGGCGCGTGCCTTGACCGAGTCGTAAACGATTAGCAATTCTTTCTGATGATGCCAATACCAGCTCAGCGAACTGTCGAATTCGGCCTTGGTGACGCCGTATTTTTCAAAAATCATTTGGTATTGGTCATCGAGCAGTTGGTCTGGCGTCTGTATGTATTCCAACGTTCTCATGGCGTCAAGTTGGTGGATGTCTTTCAAAATCCATGCATACTTGTCTGGCTTAATCACGCCTCTGGGTACATGCGTCGAACAAGACACCATGAAAAGCAGTGCAATGATGGGTAATAATTTCCGCCAAGATTTCATTGAAACAACTTTTTCTGGAAGACCAATGTCAGGAACACGCCTACGCAAATGGCGCTATCGGCCAGATTGAATACGGGCGAGAAGAAGATGAAGTCTTCGCCTCCCACCCAAGGTATCCAGTTCCAAAAACGGCCTTCAATCAGCGGAAAATACAACATATCCACCACTTTGCCCTTGAAGAACTCTCCTCCATAGAACAAGTAGTCGTAAAAAATGTTGTCGATAATATTGCCAGTTGCACCAGCGAAAACCAATGACAGACAAGTACACATCAACAAGGAGGTGCCTTTGCGAATCAAATGAATCAGATAGGCCAATATGGCGCCCGATGCTAAGATGCGGAAAATGGTTTGCACTACGGGAGGCATGAACCGCATGCTAAACGCCATGCCCGGATTTTGCTGATGACTCAATTTGAAAAACGGGGCGATATCGATGTAGCTGTGTAGCGGAATGTTGGCATGCACCCACAATTTCAAAGCCTGATCGAGTACAATCAGGCTTATAATCAATGCGGTCACAAAGGTGACTTGCTTTTGTGTAACGCTCATTCTCAATTATTTGTTTCCTTTTGCTTCGATGCTCAATGTAGCATGGGGCACAGCGCGTAAACGCTCTTTCGGAATCAGTTTTCCTGTTTCGCGGCAAATGCCGTACGTCTTGTTTTCGATACGCACCAAAGCAGCTTGCAAGTGTTGGATAAACTTCATCTGACGTTGAGCGAGACGACCGGCTTCTTCTTTTGTCATGGTGGTGGCGCCTTCTTCCAGAACTTTGAACGTTGGAGAAGTGTCCGACGTGTCATTGCCGTCCAGATTATTGAGAGCGTTTTTCAGTTGCTCGTAATCGGAAAACGCTTGGTCAAGCTTTTCTTGGATCAGTGCGCGGAACTCCTCGAGCTCGGCGTCTGAATATCTCGTTTTTTCGTGTTCTGCCATAGTTGTATGTGTTTAAGATTTCTTATTGCGAATATACAAAAAAATCTGTTACGTTCGTCGTTTTTACCTATAAGTTTTGAACAATTATATTTTGCGGACGCTTACACTGATTTTCTCTTCATCAATATCAATCTCGGTGCCGTTGGCAATTTGCGGCTTAATGGTCAGTTCTTGCGCCAACACTTGCGAAGCGATGTACTCGCGGTATTGCTCTACGGCACTGTCAAATTTGGCATTGGAGGCAATCTCGACAGCGATGCGGTCGGTGATGTTGAATCCCGAACTTTTACGTAAGTTCTGGATACGGTTAATCAGCTCGCGGGCAATACCCTCGGCCACCAAATCGTCGCTCAACGTGATGTCGAGGGCGATGGTCAGCGCGCCGTCGTTGGCAACCAACCAGCCAGGGATGTCTTCCGAGAAGATTTCCACGTCGCCGAGTTCCACTTCGATGGCTTGTCCTTCGATGGTCAGGTTAAATTTGCCGTCGGCTTCGAAACGAGCGATATCGGATTGTTCCATGCCAGTCAGCGCGGCTGCGACAGCTTTCATTTGTTTGCCGCATTTCGGCCCGAGTTTCTTGAAGTCGGGTTTTACGCGTTTTACCAGAATGCCGGTGGCACCGTCAACGAGTTTGATGTCTTTGACATTGACCTCGCCTTTGATCAAGTCTTCTACTGCGAGGATGTTGTTGCGTTGCGTGTCGTTGGTTACAGGCACCATGATGTGGCTGAGCGGCTGACGCACCTTGATGGCGGCTTTCTTACGCAAGGCAAGCGCCAACGACGTGATGCGTTGCGCAATGTCCATGCGGGCTTCCAACTGTTTGTCGATCAATGTCTTGTCGGCTACAGGGAACAATGCGAGGTGTACCGATTCTTCGGTGTGGAGTCGGGTTACCTGATTGAGGTCTTTGAACAGACGATCGCTATAGAACGGCGCGATGGGGGCCATTAGGCGTGCCACAGTTTCCAAACAGGCGTACAATGTCTGATATGCCGACAGCTTGTCGATGGTCATTTCGCCTGCCCAGTAACGGCGACGGTTCAGACGCACATACCAGTTACTCAAATTCTCGGTTACGAAATTGGCAATGGCGCGGCCGGCGCGGGTCGGCTCATATTCGGTGAAGCTTTGGTCCACCTCTTCGATAAGCGAGTGGAGCAATGACAAAATCCAGCGGTCGATTTCGGGACGATCCTTTACAGGAACTTCCGTGGCAGATCCGTCAAAACCATCGACGTTGGCATACAAGGCAAAGAATGAATAGGTGTTATACAAAGTTCCGAAGAATTTGCGGGAAACTTCTTCTACACCTTCTGCGTCGAATTTGAGGTTGTCCCAAGGGGCGGCGTTGGTCATCATGTACCAGCGCAACGGGTCGGAACCGTATTGTTCGATAGCACCGAAAGGATCGACGGCGTTGCCGAGACGTTTCGACATTTTGTTGCCGTTTTTGTCGAGAACCAAACCATTCGAAATCACATTCTTGAATGCTACCGAATGCTTGACCATGGTCGAAATGGCGTGCAACGTAAAGAACCAGCCACGCGTTTGGTCTACGCCCTCGTTGATGAAGTCGGCGGGGAAGAACTCGTTCTTGTCGATCAAGTCCTTGTTTTCAAACGGATAGTGCAGTTGTGCGTATGGCATGGCGCCCGAGTCAAACCAAACGTCAATCAAGTCTGTTTCACGCTTCATCGGTTTGCCACTGGCCGAAACCAAAATCACGCGGTCGATGTACGGACGGTGCAAGTCAATGACTTCGGTGCTGTAGTTTTTCTCCGAATAATCGCCAACCTTAAAGTTCTTGAACGGATTCTCGCTCATCAAACCGGCCTTGACCGATTTTTCGATTTCGTTGACTAATTCTTCGATCGAACCGATGCAGATTTCTTCCTTTCCGTCTTCGGTACGCCAAATAGGCAACGGCGTTCCCCAATAACGACTGCGCGACAAGTTCCAATCTTGCAGGTTCTCCAACCATTTTCCGAAACGGCCGGTTCCAGTTGATTGCGGTTTCCAATGAATGGTTTCGTTGAGTTTTACCATTTCTTCGCGGCGTGCGGTAGAGCGGATGAACCAACTGTCGAGCGGATAGTACAATACCGGTTTGTCGGTACGCCAACAATGAGGATAATTGTGCGTGTGTTTCTCAATTTTGAATGCTTTGCCTTCTTGCTTGAGCATCATGCAAATGCTGATATCGAGAGTTTCGTCTTTATCGGTGAGAGTGCTGTCGTAGGCGTTTTTGACATAACGTCCGGCAAATTCCCTGTAAGCTTCGATATTGACATGGCTTTTCAGATAATCGGGGTCGATGTCCTCAATGGGGAAGAAGCGGCCTTGCAGGTCAACAAGCGGACGCAAGTTGCCGTTTTTGTCTTTTAACTGCATGGGCGGGATGCCAGCGGCTTTGGCTACGCGGGCGTCGTCTGCACCAAAAGTGGGCGCGATGTGAACGATACCAGTACCATCTTCGGTGGTGACATAGTCGCCGCCAATGACGCGGAATGCTCCCGATTCAATCGGTGTAAAGAACGGAATAAGCGGTTCGTATTCCAGACCAATCAAAGTCGAGCCCTTGAATGTCTCTTTCGGACATTCCATGTCTTTGAAATAGGCAGAGAAACGGGCTGCGGCTACAATTACCTCGCACGGTGTGTGCGTGTAGGGGTTTTCGGTGCCCACGCGCACATAGTCGATATTCGGACCTACGCACAAGGCGGTGTTCGAGGTTAGGGTCCACGGAGTGGTGGTCCAAGCAAGGATATAGAGGTTCTCATGGCCTTTTACCTTGAATTGTGCGGTGACCGTGGTGTCTTTGACATCGCGGTAGCAACCCGGTTGGTTCAACTCGTGCGAGCTCAGTCCGCTACCGGCTGCGGGCGAATACGGTTGGATGGTGTATCCTTTGTACAGCAATCCTTGTTCGTACAAGTTTTTCAACAACCACCAGCACGACTCAATGTAAGAGTTCTTATAAGTGATATAGGGATGTTCCAAGTCCACCCAGTAGCCCATGCGACGTGTCAGGTTTTCCCATTCTTTGGTATATTTCATGACATCGCGGCGGCAGGTGGCATTGTAATCCTCGACCGAAATGGTTTTGCCGATGTCCTCTTTGGTGATGCCTAATGATTTTTCGACACCCAACTCAACGGGTAGTCCATGCGTATCCCAACCGGCTTTGCGCAACACTTTGTTGCCCTTCATGGTTTTGTAACGCAGGAACAAGTCTTTGATTGTACGGGCCATTACGTGGTGAATGCCCGGCATGCCGTTGGCCGAAGGAGGTCCTTCATAGAATACAAAAGTGGGGCATCCCTCGCGGGTTGAGATGCTTTTGTGGAAGATGTCGTTCTTTTCCCACTCTTCCTGTACTTGTTTGCCGATTTCCGACAAATTGAAACGGTTGTATTCAGCGAATTTTTTGCTCATATTGCAATGCTTCTTATAATTCTCATTCTGCGGGTCGGGACAAAAAAATACCGACCATTCTTATGGTCGGCAAAGGTAATCAAATTTTATCGAAAATTAAATGATTTTCAGCAAAAAAGGCTTGCGAAAACGATGTCTTCGCCTTGTTTAGCGCAAACGGTCGGCAGCGCGAACCAACGCCTCGTCACTGCCGATTCCCCTAATGGCCAAATACGTTAGGATCAGGTTGATGAGCGGAACAATGCACGGCCATGAGATTTTGATTTCGGCCTCGGGTGCGGTGCGGTGTACGAGGACCAAGATAACTGCGTATGCAATGATTTGGAAAATCATCAGCACCATGTTGAAACCATTGACGCGCATTTGCAGAATGCGTTTTTTGTATAAGAAGATACTGCCAAACGCGATTGCCGGTATCAGAATGCCAAGCGCAGCAGAGGGTATCAGCCATGCGCTGTGCAGCGCCCCAGCGGTGTTAAAAGTAATGGGCGAGGGGGTGACGACGGCAAATGGGAAAAAACAACAGATGGTTGCCAATAGGGTTACAATCAATAGGTATAGAGTCTGAATGCGTTGTATCATGAATGTTTCTTTTTGTGTAAGGACATAAAAAAATCCGTTAATTGAATAACGGATTTTTATTTTCTGGTGTTACCGTAGATTATTCAGCAACTGCTTCAGCAGCAACTTCAGCAGCTTCTTCTACAACTTCAGCAGCAGAATCAGCAACAGCTTCGATAACTTCAGTAGCTTCTGCTTCTACAGCTTCAGCTTCAGCTTCTTTGTTGCAGTTGTTGCAAGCTGCCAAAGAAACAGCTACTACGGTAGCGAAAAACAATACTAACTTTTTCATTTTTGTATATTTAAAATTAAACAATGATAGTGTCTCTCGACTTTCTTAATGCAAAGGTATCTAAAATAATTTGTAAAAGCGAAATAAACTACTGGTCTTTATTGTTAAAAAATCTTAAATTCTATCGTTTTCGTTAGAAAGGCAGATTTGTGTACAAATACCTTTTAATGCTACGTTTCGGGGTTTTTTCAAATTCGGTCGGGAAAAGTATAATCTTTGTTAATCCTTCGTAACTTCCCACCTTCGAATTCAGGGTCTGTCTGTTTTGCTCCATAACCACGTTCAAGTCCTCGTCGTTCAGGTGTGATTCGTCAGCCGCCGTATAGTCGGGATAAACCAGCCCGTAGAGCTTTCCGTCGCGTTCAATCACCAAACTTTCCATCACGAAAGGCAGGTTATTGAGCTTGTTTTCAATTTCTTCGGGGTAGATGTTTTGTCCGTTAGGACCCAAAATCATACTCTTGTTACGTCCTTTGATGTAAATGAATCCGTCGCTGTCAAGGGTGCCAAGGTCGCCGGTGTGCATCCAGCCGTCGGCGTCAAACACCTTTTGAGTGGCTTCGGGATTCTTGTAGTAACCGCTCATCACGTTTTCGCCACGAACGAGAATCTCTCCCACAACGTTGGCTGGATCGGGCGAATCGATTTTGACTTCCATGTTTTCGAGAACCTTACCTGCAGAGTAGGGCTTGAATTTGTCGTGAGGCGCGTATGCAATCAATGGTGCGCATTCGGTCATACCGTAACCAATGGTAAAGCGGAATCCGATTTTGCGAAGCAAGTCTTCCACCTCTCTGCTCATGGGTGCGCCACCGATAATCACTTCTTTGAAAACTCCGCCAAACGCTGTGGTCAGTTTGTTTCCCACACTGTTGTAAATACGGGTGTCCAGTACGGGAATGCTGAGTGCCATACGCATTGTCATCGTCGACAAGTTGGGCTGCAGTTGCTTCTTGTAGATTTTCTCGAGGATGAGGGGTACCGTAAAAATCACAGTCGGCCTTACTTCCTCAAAGGCCTTGACAAGCACCTTTGGACTCGGAATCATGTTGAGCAGGTGCGTATGGGCTCCAACGCAGGTGGCGGTCAAAAAGTCGAATGCCATGCCATAAGCATGTGCAAGCGGTAAGAACGTAAGCACGCGATCGCCTTTTTCGAGCAATTTTGTTTTGATGCCGAAAGTGATGTTGCCGGCCAATGCATTACCCGTCAGCATCACCCCTTTGCTAAATCCGGTAGTGCCGGAGGTGTAGCTGAGTACAGCCAGCTCAGTGTTGTCGCGATTGGCATATTTGACATCTTCGGGACCAAATCCTTTAGGATAAGCTTTTTCAAATTTGCTGTCGAGCGATTGTACGATCTTCTGCATGCCTTCGCCATCGCGTTGGAAGACGCAACGAAAATCGTCAATCGAAAATGCTGCGAGCAACCCGTCCATCTTGTCGCAATCAAGCGAGTCCCAATGCTTGTCACTGCAGAAAAGCAAAAGCGAATCAGAGTGGTTGACAATGTGGTGGATGTCGTTCGGGTTGAAATCTTGCAAAATGGGCACGATAACCGCGCCATAGGTGACAACGGCGATGTAAGTGATTGTCCAGTTGGGCGTGTTGCGTCCAACCAATGCGACTTTGTCTCCTTGCTTGATCTTTGACTCTTTGAAAAGTAAGTGAAGTTTGGCAATTTGGCGCGCGGCTTCGCCGTAGGTTACGGTGGTCTTCTTGTAGTAATTCGAATACGCAGGAAGATCCCAGTGCTCCTTGAAACTGTGCTCAAATAGCTTGATGAAATTTTCTTTAATCATGCTCTAACGGTTTTCTCACTATTCTGAAATTTTCATCTGGAATAGCTGTAAATAAGATATTGTTGCGAATACGTCACACTCCGTATGTCTCAAGAAAATAATCCGGTAGCTCGGGTTCGAAGTGTGGCATTTGGACAATTTCAATCTTGAATTTGTTCCATAAGTATTTTTGGACAATTTTTTCGTAATGGGGCCCTTTTTCGTTGCAACGGACGATTTGGTTGATTTCGTGATAAGTCCATCCGAGGTTGTCTTCGTCCGATTTGCCACACATACCGTCCGACGGCGTTTTGTGTGTCAGATGGTGGGGCAGGCCAAGCGCGTCGCCAATGGCTACGACCTCTTCGGTCGTCAGGCGGCTGACAGGAGAGAAATCTCCGACGCTGTCGCCATAGTGGGTCGAGTAGCCTTGTACGTCTTCCGAACGGTTGCAGGTGTTGACGACACGGCTGTTGCCAATCATGGCACCGATACCGTACAACGTGGTCATGCGAATCCGGGCGGGAGTGTTGGTCTTGAATTGGGGAGTGGTATCTTGTTCGAGTGCACCGGTAATCGCCTGTGTGAGCCCATTATAGGCATCGGCAATGTTGACGGTGTAGGCTTTGATGCCGAGATGACTGATCACTTCGATGGAGTCCGATATGTCGGCTTGGGTGCCGTTGGGCATCATGACACCGATTACGCGGTCACGTCCGATGGCTTCGACCAATAAGCCGGCGACAACGGTCGAGTCTTTGCCTCCACTGATACCGATGACAACTTTTGTCGTTTCGTTACCGTTTTGCTGCATCCAAGAGCGAATCCACTGCACACAAGCTTGTGCAGTGGCGTTCGCATCAAAGTGATAGGGTTTCATTGTTGCAAGTCTTTTCTATTAGAATTGAGTTACCAAGAACTCGGTACGACGGTTTTCCTGACGACCGGCCTCGGTCTTGTTGTCGGCAATCGGACGGTCAAATGCATAACCCTTCGAGGTCAGACGGCTGGCATCGATGCCGTGCGAAACCAAATAGTCAACCACCGATTGGGCACGGGCCTGCGACAACTTGGTGTTATATGCGCGTGAACCTTTGTTGTCGGTGTGACCGCCGATTTCGAGACACAAAGTCGGATTGTCTTGCAAGAGCTTGATCAAATTGTTCAACTCAATTTGTGATTCGGCACTCAAATCGGCCTTGGCTGTCTCGAAGAAGATGTTCTTCATGATGACGTTTTTGCCAATGGCTATGCGTTTGAGGATAATATTCTTCTCGATTTCGCGGTATTCGGTTTGTTCCGGAAGGTTAAAGTTCTCGGAGTGGAAAAGGTACCCCGGAGCGCTAACCGACACACCATAGTTGACTCCGCCCGGCAGTTTTACACGATACGAACCGATTGAGTCGCTTTCGAAAGTGGCGATGACTTGTTGCAAGCCGTTGTCGGCCAACTCGATTTGGGCACGCAAAGGTATGCTGTCTTCGTTCATAATCACACCTTTCAACAAGGTGATGAAGGAACTGTCCATCTCAGCCGCTTTGGCGGTGTTGAATCCACCCAGCAAACCGTCACCCAGCAAACTGATAGGAGGCTCAAAATTGAGCGCAAGGTCTTTGGGTAAGACGTAGGTCAGCATATAGATGTCATTGTAACCCATACCTCCGTCGCGGTTCGAGGAGATGAACGCCTTGTTGTCGCGAGAAGTGATGGTATAGAAGGTGTCGTCAAACGGCGTGTTGATAGGATAACCCAAATTTTCGGGACGCCCCCAGATACCGTTTTTGTAGCGGCTGCGGAAAATGTCATATCCACCCATGGTGTTGTGTCCGTTTGAGGCAAAATACATGGTTGTGTCGTTGTGGAGCTCGGGGCAGATCTCGTCATATTCCGAGTTGACATAGCCGGGCAGGGGAATGGCTTTGTTCCATTTGGTGCCTTTGCTGTTGTGTTTGCGCTTTTGAGTGGCTACGAAAATATCGTAGCTGACTTTGCCCCAGTCGGCTTTGGCGTAAGTCGAAAAATACACCTTGCTGCTGTCCGACGAGAACGTGATCTTTTTGACAAAGCGACGTTTGTTCCATTTAAAGGCGCGATCCTTTTTCCACGTGTCTTTTTTGTAGACAAAGTGAATGATTTTGTTCGGTTTGGAACCATCGAACAAGAACAAGTCGTTGTTACCCATATCCACAATGCTGTAGTTTCCACGGTCTTCACCATCGAACAGTGGGTCGGGGGTGCTCCAGTTACCATCGGGATCTTTGAATACCGATTGGGCCGACTCCACGCGTTTTTTTGATTTAACATAGATGGCTTTTGTATAAGCCAAGGTCGACCAGTCGGGACTCAAAGTCGTGTTGTATTCCTCATTGGCCGAGTTGACGCGGTCGAAGTTATCGATAAAGACTTCGCGCGGTTTCACCATATGGGCGAGTCCTGCATTGCATTCTTTGATTTTCTTGTCGAATTTTTTGTTGACGGCACGGCGCTCGCGACGCGTCATCGGCGTACCGACCTTATATTTGCGGTATTTCTCGTACCATACAATGGCCGAGTCAAACTGCAAATTCAATTGATAGGCATTAGCCAGACGCAACCATGCATTGGCGTTTTCTGATGAGGGATTGGCAGCTACCGATTGTTGGAAATAGCGCAAACAAGTCGCTTTTTCGGTGGGCGAATACAAATACGCCTCGCCGATTTTGTAATTCAAGGAGGCGCTTGTTGAGTCAATCATGTATGCTTTCAGGTAGTAACTGAGCGCCTGGTGCTTTTCGGCAGGAGCAATTTTCTTAAATTGTTCGTCACCTTTGTGAATATATCCTTTATAGGATTTCTCCGAGTTTTTGTCCAAGTTGTTCACCTCTTTTTTCTTGGCGAATACCGCGCAAGAAGCAAGTAAGATACAGAGGAAGACGATCGTTCTTTTCATTGTACTTGTATCGGTGTTGGTTATTGACATTGTTTGCTATAATAAAGGTCCGCGTTGCGGGCACCCAAGCGGGCGGCTTTCTCCAAATCACGGCAACAGCCTTCCTCGTCGCGCAACAGTTCTTTGACAATGGCGCGGTTCAAGTAAGCGTCTGCATAGTTGGTGTTGAACGAGATGGCCCAGTTGAGATTGAGTAGGGCATCTTCCAATTTCTTCTGTTTCAGGAAGGTTACGCCGCGGTTGCAGTAAGCAGCGGCATATTCGGGGTCAAGTTTCAACGCTTGGTCAAAATTAACCATGGCCGAGTCGTATTCGGCGATTTGCAACAATACCAAACCACGCGTGTTGTACAAAATGGCTTGTTGGGGTTGGGCGGCAATCAGCTCGTCCAATGATTGTAGACAGACGGCGGTGTCGGACTCTGCCTGCCAATCCATGACCGTCAGGTTGAACTTTGCCTGCCATTGCGACGGATCCTTTTTCATCAACGCCTCGTAGTCATCGTGTGCCTTGGCATTGTTGTTGAGGTATTTGTAGCAGTTGGCGCGCTCGAGCAACGCAATGTTGTTGTCGGGATCGAGGTTCAAAATCTGCGTGTATTCGTTGATGGCTGCCTCGTAATCTTCGGCGTGTTGCCAAATGGCCGATTTGTCGAGACGGGCATTGATATTGGATGGGTCCAACTCGATGGCGGCGGTAAAATCCTTGATAGCCTGCTCGATGTCGCCTTGGAAGTAGTTGATTTTTCCAAGCAGCAGATAACATTCGGAGCATTTTGAATTCAGGCGGATGGCCGTTTGCAAGTCGCTGACCGATTTCTCCAATTCGTTTTCCTGCATATAGGCGATCGCACGGTTATAGTACGACTGCATGAATGTCGAGTCTTCGGCAAGAGACGCAGTGAATTTGAAAATAGCGTCGGCGTTCTGTCCTTTGTCGAGCAAAGCCACGCCCTCGTTGTACAAAATTTCAGCGGGAGGCATCTTGATGGTCGAGGCTACGACTGTTTTGCGCGCGCCATAAGTGTTTGCGATACACAAAAGCGCAGCTGCAATACATAAAATCTTCTTCATTTCTCTTATTTTGTATTGTTCTTGTTACAATTCATCTGCCACAACCAAGCTGAACGCAAACTGTCTTCGATGCTGATTTGCGCGGACCAGCCTAATTTTTGCTGTGCATACCGGGTGTCGGCCCAAATGACAGGAATGTCTCCTGCGCGTCTTCCGACAATCTTGTGTGGCACTTCTGTTTTGTTAACCGCCCCAAAGGTACGAATTAATTCTAAAACTGAGCAACCTTTGCCCGTCCCGATGTTGAAAATTTCAAAATTTTGTTTGGGGTTAGACTGCGTTTTTAAGTAATCAATCGCTGCAATGTGCGCGCGACTCAGGTCCGAAACATGGATGTAGTCGCGGATACAGGAGCCGTCGGGTGTGTCGTAGTCATCTCCAAAAACTTGCAACGGACCAGTTTTTCCGGATGCGGCAAGGCAGAGGCGCGGCACGAGGTTTTGGGGCGGATTCATAGGCAATTCGCCAATCAGTCCGCTTTGATGCGCGCCGATTGGGTTGAAATATCTCAATGCCACGGCTTTTAACGCGGGATGCGCCTTGACGGCATCGGCGATGATTTCCTCGCAAATCTGTTTTGTGTTGCCGTAAGGCGAAGTGGCAGCCTGAACAGGCGTCTGTTCTGTAACGGGTTGTTTTTCGGCTTCGCCGTAAACCGTGCATGAGGAGGAAAATACCAGTTGGTGTACCTGGTGGCGCAACATGGCGTCGAGCAGATTGAGCAGCGAAACGAGGTTGTTGCGGTAATAGTGCAAGGGAATCTCTTGCGATTCGCCAACGGCCTTGCTGGCGGCGAAATGAATGACCGCACTGATGTCGGGATGGGAGTCGAAAACCTGCTCCATGGCATTGGCGTCGCAGCAGTCTGCCTTAACAAAAGCAGGACGCTTGCCTGTGATGGCTTCGATGCCATCTAACACCTTGTCGGTTGAGTTGGACAAGTTGTCCATTACAACCACATCGTGTCCGGCGGACAACAGCTCCACACATGTGTGAGAACCGATGTATCCCGTTCCTCCTGTTATAAGCACACTCATTCCGATGATTTTTACTTGAAGTTGCAAATATATGCAAAATATTGTACCTTTGTGTTGTTTATGGCGAGAATTTTAGCACTTGACTACGGACGGAAACGCGTTGGGGTGGCAGTTTCGGACCCGACCGGATTGATAGCTGGAGGACTGACTACAGTGCCGACCGCTTCGCTGATGGAGTTCTTGAACGACTATTTCCAGCGCGAGGAGGTGGAGCGAATGGTGATAGGATTGCCCAAGCAAGTGAACGGACAACCTTCCGAGTCGATGCGTTATATCCAACCGTTTGTCGGCGCCGCGCGCAAAAAATGGCCTGAATTGCCGATCGAGTTCTATGACGAACGCTTTACTTCGGTATTGGCGCATCGGACCATGATTGATGCGGGATTAGGTAAAAAAGCCCGGCAAAACAAGGCACTCGTCGATGAAATCAGCGCAACCATTATTTTGCGCGACTATTTGGAAAGCAAAAAAATTCAGATATGATTTATCCCATTGTGATTTACGGTAACCCTGTATTGAAGAAACAGGCGAAACCAATTGATCGTGAGTATCCTGACTTGAAAACGTTGGTTAGCGACATGTTCGATACCATGTATAAGGCTGATGGGTGTGGCTTGGCCGCCCCGCAAATCGGGCTTCCGATACGCGTGTGTGTGGTCGATGTGTCGATGATGGCCGATGAGGATCCCTCGCTGGCCGGATTCAAAAAAGCGTTTGTCAACCCCGAAATCCTATCCTATGAAGGGGACGAAACCGCTCGCGAAGAGGGTTGTTTGAGTTTGCCGGGGATTTCCGAGACTGTCCGCCGTCCCGAGACCATTACCATTCATTACTTTGATGAGGATTGGAACGAACATACCGATACCATTTCGGGATTTGCGGCACGTGCCGTACAGCACGAATACGATCATCTCGAAGGTCACGTGTTTGTAGATAAGATTTCGTTGATTCGCCGTCAAATGATATCGTCGAAGTTGTCGGCGTTAGCGCGAGGTAAGGTCAATTGCCGCTATAAGACAAAATCCTAATGGTCAAATAACTTGGCAAGCAGTTCGAAGACCTGCTTGTTTGGATCGTCATCCGGCCCGTTGTATAGGATAAAATCTGCACGACGGGCTTTTTCTTCGTCCGATTGTTGGGCGTTCATGCGCGATTGAACTGTTTGCTGATCGCAATTGTCGCGTTTCATGGTGCGTTCGATACGGTCGTTTACGGGCGCGGTGACTAAAATCACTTTGTCCATAAAGCGGTCGAACCCCGATTCGAACAAGATGGCCGATTCGAGCAGTACCACTTGGATGTTTGATTGCGCCTGCTCTTCGCACCATTGCTCAAAACGTCTGGCCACGCGCGGGTGGCAGATGGCATTCATTTTCTCGCGCAGCGAGGCGTCTTCGAAAATCAGTTTTGCCACTTTCGCTTTGTTGAATCCCTTTTCGGTATAACAATCCTCGCCAAACAACTGAATCAGTTCATGGCGCATTTCTTGGTCTGAATTTAGCAGATTTTTGTTCTCGACATCGGCGTTGAACGACGGGATACCGGCGATTTCGAGCAGACGGCAAAAATAACTTTTACCGCTTCCAATACCTCCAGTGATTCCGATTTTCTGCATTTGTAAAGTTTTTTTTAGTTCGACAATTCAATCATCCACTTGACTTTTTCCGGCGAAATGCGCATGTTGGTGATTCCGTCTGGTCGCTGGATCACATCAAGAAATACCGAACGCGTGTTGCTCTTCAATAGCTCTTCGTAGGTGATGCCTACGACAAAATCACTGGCCGAGGTCTTGTCGAAACGGCTGATACCGACGTTGTAAGTGATCTTGACTTCGGATGGAATTGTACGCACTTTGACGGATTTTGGCAATCCTAACACCCATACGGGGACCACAATTTGTTTCTCGGTAAACGGCTCCACCGTTACATTGAGCTCAAGTGACTCTGGTTGCGACTTGGTGTGCTTGGGTAGTTGGGGCGAAACGGCATAATGCTCGATGGAACTTTTTATGTCGTCGTTGATGTCGTAACGCACATGGATGGTGTCAATGGTGTCGAGTACCGTCTTGTGGCCGAACAAGGTCAGCTTTTCGGGCGAGAGCGAGATGTCGCCAATTGTATATTTGGCATTGACGTTTAGGCTTGAGTCTTCGAAAACGACCGGCACTTCTTTGGAGTAGGGCAGTTGTTCTATGTCGATTTTGGTCGGTGTGATGGATATGACCGTCTTGTTTTCGAAAAGCGAGTCGAGTTCCATTCTGAACCGTTCGGTGAGGTCGACAGACCATCTGGCGTCTTGCCAATGGGCATAGTAGTCGCTAAAATCCAGCGTCAATGGGGCAATCGCGCGTTTGCTCCAGAAATGTTTCCCTTCCCGGATATACTTGACTTCCAAGTATTCGGGTTGCTGTACGACTTCAATATTGGCGGGAGTGTTTTCATACACCAGCGGAATGTGCTCGGTGTATTCGCTGTCTGCGGGTTGTGTCAGAAATATCCAGAAAACAAAGGAGAGCAGACAGAAAAACAAAAAAATGAGCATATCACGGGAATACAAAAACCGCCAGCGGCTCTTGTTGATGTATGCCCGTGTACGCTCAGTCCATTTCATCAGGCGTTATTTTCCCTCACTTGCAGGTGTTTCGGCTGCTGTGGCGAACACGCAGTTCTTGTCAACCGTAACACGTACCTCGTGGGCGATTTCGAGTTCAATCGTGGTCTCTTTTACTTGTTTGACCTTGCCGTATATACCACCTGAAGTGATGACTTGGTCTCCTTGTTTGAGGCTGTCGCGGAATTTTTGGATTTCTTTTTGCTTGTTTTTCTGTGGTCTTACCATGAAGAAGTAGAAAACGACAAAAATCATCACCAGCATGATGATCATTTGCCAACCGCCACCTTGTTGCGGTGCTGCTTGTAATAAAATGTCCAGCATAATTTTTTAGTTATATTAAGTGATTATTGTTCTTCAGTAGGTTTGACAAAGGCACCGACTTTGATGAGCTTGCCTTGCTCACGCAGTTTGTTTGCGATTTTGTCGAGTACGCCGTTGACAAACGTGCTGCTTTTGTCGGTACTGTAGAATTTGCTGATTTCCACAAACTCGTTGAGCGTTACGCTGACGGGGATGGTGGGGAATTCCACCAACTCGGCCAAGGCTGCCTGCATGATAATCTTGTCCATCGTGGCAATGCGTTCGCCTTCCCAATTTTGAGCAGTTTCGTCAATCCACTTGTTAAATTCCTCCTGGCGCTTGATGGCCGTGCCTAACAGACGTTTGGCGAAATCCTGATCGTCTTCTGGGTCGGCGTACAAAGGTAGAAGGGGTTGGTTTGCACCTGCCTCACGCGAAAAGCGCTTGATGGTTTTGTCTACAAAGCTGACTACGATTTCAATGTCGTCGTTCCAATACAGGCACATATCTTCCAATTGGTTGAGAACATTGTCGTTGCCGGCGATGTATTTTTTGAAAATCTTGCGCCACAACATTTTGTCGGCGTCGTAGTCGCGCGTAGTCTCCTTCATGTATTCCTGATACAGCTCGGTGGTGGTCAGCCCGTCGAACAGATCCTTGATAAAATCTTCATACTCAGCCCACGAAATGGGGTGCGACTTGTCATTGTTATAGGCAATCAAATCGGCGTTTGTTGCCAACTGTTTGACAAACAAGTTGTTGATAAAACGAACGTTGGGGTTTTGTTCTTCCTTGGTCGGGCGGAGTTTGTTAAGGCCTATTTCTATACGTTTGGTCGCATACGCCTGAATGTCTATCGGAAGTTGCAGCAGCCAATGGTACAGTTCATAGGCTTTTTCAATACTCTCGAACAATTCTTTTTCGGCTTGGGCCGGTTTGTCGCCTGTGTTGAGTTGCCAGGCATACAGCAACTGAATGACTTTGATTCGAATTAAGACACGATTGATCATCTTGTTATCATCTTTATGATAGTAATGCGGTGCAAAGATAATGATTTTTTTGACTATCAAGCCCATATTTTGCTGCCTTTGTTTTGAATTTTGGAAAAATTTACACATATTTGCACTTTCAATCATGTACTATGTTAAATTTTTTCGACAGAAAACCTAAAGTGGCAGAAGCGGCTCCGCAGCCCAAAGACGAGCGCGAGGATCGTGAGATTGTCTTCTCTAAATCGGTGAAGGCAGGTAAAAGAATGTATTATCTGGATGTGAAACGCGACCGTAAGGACGATTTGTTCCTGTCAAATACCGAGAGCAAGCGTAAAAGCGTGACCGACGACGGACAGTTCGTGTTTGAGAAACACAAGATATTCCTCTATAAAGAAGATTTCGACAAATTTGAAGAAGCGTTGTCTGAGGTGCTGGGGTATATTCGTCGCGAATTGCCGGCGAATCCGGATTCGACAGCGTCTGAAGAGTGATGATTGTCTGACCGCAAATAAAAAAAGCCATTCGTTACAAATGGCTTTTTTTATTGTTGGACAAGACCCAATTATGCCGGATGAATCGACTCGGTCGGGCAAACAGCTGCGCAAGTGCCGCAGTCGGTGCAGATGTCCGGATTGATTGAGTAGATGTCGCCTTCAGAGATGGCTTCCATCGGGCATTCGCTGATGCAAGTACCGCAAGCGATGCAAGAGTCTGAAATTACGTGTGCCATAGTTATGTGTTATTAAAAAGTTATTACTCCGCAAAGATACTGGTTTTTTCGGATAGAAAAGTTTTTTTGCAACAAAAAATCAAAAAATTTCAGTTATCCGACACATTATTTGTATCTTTACGCGCTCAAATTTTTTAAGCACTTTTTTAGACGGAAAATAATAACAAAAGTAAAATATAAGATTATGAACAAAGTTGATGTGTTGCTTGGTTTGCAATGGGGAGACGAGGGAAAAGGCAAGGTAATTGACGTGCTGACTCCCGATTATGATGTGGTAACCCGTTTCCAAGGCGGTCCGAATGCCGGCCATACGCTTGAATTTGACGGCCAGAAATATGTATTGCGTTCGATTCCGTCAGGAATCTTCCAAGGCAACAAGGTCAATATTATCGGCAACGGCGTAGTGCTTGACCCCGCGTTGTTCAAGGCCGAAGCCGAGGCATTGTCGGCTTCGGGGCATGATTTGACCAAGCGCCTCTATATCTCTAAAAAAGCGCATTTGATTATGCCGACGCATCGTGCGCTCGATGCGGCCAACGAAGCAGCCAAAGGCGATGCCAAAGTGGGTACGACCGGAAAGGGTATCGGCCCGACCTACACCGATAAAGTGAGTCGCAATGGTTTGCGCGTGGGCGATATCCTCGAAAACTTCGAACAAAAATATGCCAAGGCCAAACAACGTCACGAAGAGATGTTGCGCGCCATGAACTTCAGTTACGACGTAACCGAAATTGAAAAAGAATGGATGGCTGGTATCGAATATCTCAAGAAATTCAATTTGATTGACAGTGAGCATGTTATCAATGGCTTGATTGACGAAGGTAAAGCCGTATTGTGCGAAGGCGCGCAAGGTACCATGTTGGATGTGGATTTCGGTTCTTATCCATTCGTTACCTCGTCGAACACCATTTGTGCCGGCGCATGTACCGGTTTGGGCGTGGCACCCAATAAGATTGGCGATGTCTATGGTATCTTCAAGGCTTATTGTACGCGCGTGGGCAGCGGTCCGTTCCCAACAGAGCTGTTCGACGAGACAGGCGAGACCCTTTGCAACAACGGACACGAGTTCGGTTCGGTTACCGGCCGTCGCCGCCGTTGCGGTTGGATTGACCTCGTCGCTTTGAAATATGCCGTGATGATTAACGGCGTTACCAAACTGATCATGATGAAGAGCGACGTGCTCGACAATTTTGATACAATCAAGGCTTGTGTGGCCTACAAGGTCAACGGCGTTGAAACCGATGAGTTCCCATACGAGCTCAACGATCGTGTCGAGCCGGTTTACAAAGAGCTGCCGGGCTGGAAGACCAATATGACCAAGATGAAGAAAGAGTCGGAATTTCCGCAAGCATTCAACGATTATCTCGATTTCTTGGAAGATGAGTTGAATGTGCCCATTAAGATCGTTTCTGTCGGCCCTGACCGCGAGCAGACTATCGTTCGTTATCGTTTGGATTGATCGTATTATTGGATTATGGACTTATCGGAACTCGAAACAGTCGTTTTCGGTTGCCAGCCTCTCAAGGTTAGCAAACAACAATTGGATTCCGTAAAACGCGCGTACGATTTTTTGACCGATTTTGCGAAGGACAAAGTCATTTATGGTATCAATACCGGATTTGGTCCGATGGCGCAGTATCGTGTCAGCGATGAAAACCTGCTCGCTTTACAGTACAACATTATTCGCAGTCACTCGACAGGTGCGGGAGAGCCGCTTCGTTACGAATGGGTGCGTGCCGCCATGTTGTCGCGCTTGTGTACTTTTCTGAATGGAAAGTCGGGCGTTCATCCAGATACGGTAGGCCAACTCATCGCGTTTATACAGCACGACATTCTGCCGGTAATTCCCCAACACGGCAGTGTGGGCGCCAGTGGCGACTTGGTGCAGTTGGCGCATTTGTCATTGGCGTTGATTGGCGAAGGTGAGGTGTTTTACAAGGGTAGACGTATGCCTGCCTCCGAAGCCATTGCACAAGCGGGGCTGAAACCTTTGAAACTGCATTTGCGCGACGGGTTGGCGCTGACTAACGGTACGGCAGTGATGACCGGAATCGGCTGTGTTAATCTGGTACTCGCCCGCAAATTGTTTGACAAAGCCGTGTTAGGTTCGGTGCTGATGAATGAGATTGCCGCCTCTTACGACGATTTTATGGCCGATGAGCTCAATTCACTGAAAAACCATTTCGGACAAAGCGAAGTGGCTGCGCGTATGCGTCGCCATGCCAAGGGATCGCAGTGTTTGCAAAGCCGTTCCGAAGCATTGTATCACCGTCATACCGAATCGCAATTCAAGCATAAGGTGCAACCCTACTATTCGTTGCGTTGCGTACCCCAGATATTGGGCCCCGTGCTTGAGACCTTGCTCAATGCGCAGAAAATCCTTGAAGAAGAGCTGAATGCCGTTGACGACAATCCCATTGTCGATTCCGACAACAAAATGGTTTGGCATGGTGGCAATTTCCATGGCGACTATGTGTCGTTCGAAATGGACAAACTGAAAAATCGCCGTCACCAAAATGACTATGTTGGTGGAGCGTCAGGTCAACTATTTGTTTCACGACCGTATCAACGGCATCCTGCCGCCGTTTGTCAATTTGGGCGTGTTGGGCTTGAACTATGGTTTGCAGGCGGCGCAATTTACTGCCACCTCCACAACCGCCGAGTGCCAGACGTTGTCCAATCCCATGTATGTCCATTCGATTCCCAATAACAATGACAACCAGGATATTGTCAGCATGGGAACAAACTCCGCCTTGTTGGCTGCCCGTGTGATTGACAATTCCTATCAAGTGTTCTCCATTTTCCTGATGGCTTTGGTACAGGCTGTCGATTGCCTGCATATTGAACAGAAACTCGCTCCCGATACGCGCCGGTTGTACGATGAGGTACGCGCTTTGGTGCCGGTTTTTGTGGATGACACTCCAAAATACGAGGAAATTCAGAAATTGATTGATTACTTAAAACAATAACTCCCCATAATGGCTGCATATACAGAATCATTGATTGACCGTTTGAGTGAAGAACTTGAGATTAGTCGTGAAAGTTTTGTACCCGAAGCTTTGTTGAAAGACGATTTGGGTTTCGATAGTCTGGATATGGTAGATGTTGTCGTCTTGGTCGAAGAAATCGTGGGTGTCCGTTTGAAACAGTCCGATTTTATCGGTGTCAGGACTTTGGGGCAAATGTTGGACCTGATTGAAAGCAAGCGGCAGGAATGAGTGCTGAGGGATGGGATGCAAAATCGCGTGGCAATGCGCTTGGATACCGTGTGTTCGGTTTTTTTCTGCATTGTTTCGGCCTTAATTTTGCCTATGCCAATCTCACTTATGTAGTGCTGTATTTTGTCTTGGCCGCACCGAAACAGCGTGCCGCTGTGTGGGACTATTACCGCCGTACATGGCATTATGGCCGTCTCAAATCTATTTGGCTGGTTTACTTGCATTTTTATCGTTTCGGGCAATGCTTGGTCGACAAAATGGCCATGTTGCATGGCCTTACCGACAAATTTACGTTTGTCAAAGAAGACGGGTATGACGAATTCTTACAGAGTCTCGATGCCGGTGGCGTGCTGATGATAGGCGCGCATATCGGTGCATGGGAAATGGGGTCTCCGTTCTTTGGCGACTACGCCGGGCGCTTGCACATTGTCATGTTTGATGTCGAATATCAGAAAATCAAGGAGGCGATGCATCGGGGCGAGGTTCAGGTACCTTACCACATCATACCCGTCAACGATGGTGAGCTTGACAGTATTTTCCGCATTAGCGAGGTGTTGCAGGAAAAACATTATGTGTGTATGCAGGGCGACCGCTATGTGAACGACGCCCGCCGCGAGCACATTACTTTTATGGGACGTGAGGCGGATTTTCCGCAAGGACCTTTTATCGTAGGTGCCAAAATGCGCGTGCCGGTCTATTTTTACTTTTCGATGCGCGAAGGCAAACAATACCGTTTCTATTTCTATAAGGCGCAATCCAACGAACGCGTAGGCTCCAAGGCGCATCAAAGCGACTTGTTAAGGCAGTACGCAATGGTGCTCGAAGAAATGCTGCACCGTTATCCGCAGCAATGGTTTAATTTATATCAATTCTGGCAATAATCTCATACCATACGCAACAATGAACAGATTGGCATATTGGGGTCACGATTACCTCGTTACAAGTGTTGGCGCAGGTATCGACGCGCATGTCAACGCCATTGAATCCTACCAATCCGGACTGAAAGAGGAGTCTGATGCCAATGGAGAAAGTTACTGGGCCGGTCGCATTGATTGGTCGGCCATTCCGCAAATCCCTGGGGCGACACCTCTCGAAAACCTGATGATTGAGGTGGGGGGCAAAGTGCTGCGCGCAGCCAAGGTGGAGGCTAATTCTCCACGGTTGGGATTGATTTTGTCGACGACCAAAGGCAATATTGATTTGTTGCAGTCGCAAGCCGATTTCGACGAACGTGTCCTGCCTGGTGTCTTGGCGCAGCGCGTGGCTGCGTCGTTGGGTATTACGACCACGCCGCAAGTGGTTTGTAACGCTTGTATATCGGGTCTTTTGACCATTATCTTGGGCTCCCGTCTGATCGCTTCCGGTACTTACGACCGAGTGCTGGTCATCGGAGCCGACTTGATGTCGCCTTTTGTAATTTCGGGTTTTCGTGCATTCAAGTCGGTCAGCAGCCATATATGCAAACCTTTCGACGCTTCGCGCGACGGATTGTCGATGGGCGAGGCCTGTGGCGCCGTGCTTTTGACGGCAGATCCGTTTGAATGCGATGCGATTCCCGTAGCCGTTAAAGGTGGTGCGGTAAGCAATGATGCCAACCACATATCCGGTCCGTCGCGCACAGGAGACGGACTGTATTTGGCCATACGCGAGGCATTGGACGAAGCGCAAGTGCCGGCCGATGAGGTGGATTTTGTCGGGTTACACGGCACGGCCACTGTCTATAACGATGAAATGGAAAGTAAAGCCATTGCGTTAGCTGGACTGTCCGATAAGCCTGTCAATAGTCTGAAACCATATTTTGGCCATACGCTTGGTGCTTGTGGGGTGATTGAGAGCATTTTGTCTGTTTGGCAGTTGCGCCATAAACGATTGTGGGCGACAATGGGATTTGAGTCTTTGGGTACGCCACAACCATTGCTGGTGTCGGCGTGGCATCATAATTTGTCCAAATCATCGGTGTGCGTCAAGGCGGCGTCTGGATTTGGTGGTTGCAATGCCGCCGTTGTCTTTGCTACGGATTGTACGCAAGGCTCTGAACTCCAATGGACATCCGGCAAGGTGCGCGTTGAGTCTTCTGTTCGATTGCAATGTCCTGAGAATGAGGATTTTGACCAATGGATACGTGAACAATACAAATCGTTGGGCGAGTCGAATATGAAGTTCTTTAAGATGGACCGCTTGTGCAAGTTAGGCTATGTGGCAGTGGCAAAACTGTTGGCCGGCCGTTCTTTGCCCGAAGACCGTTATCGTGTGGCAGTAGTTTTGTCGAACCGTTGCTCGTCACTCGATACCGATATGCGTCATCAGGCATTGCTCGATGCCGGGCAGCCGGCTTCTCCTGCAGTATTTGTCTATACGTTGGCCAACATTGTCAGCGGTGAGATCTGTATCAGACACCAAATCAAGGGTGAAGGGTGGTTCTTGATAGAATCGGCTGATGAAAATGTAAGCAAAGAATTGGCTTCCAGGTTGTTGCAGGAGCACCGAGCCGACTTTGTGCTGACTGGACGGTGCGAAATGTTTGGCAAAAAGGCGTTTACATGTATAGATTTATTATCTTTGCAGGCAAATTGAAATAACTCTATGGAATTGTTGATTGAACAACTGAAACAGCAAATGATTGAGGCTCTCAATCTTGAAGAAATGACCCCGGCGGATATTGATACGGATGCACCTTTGTTTGGCGAAGGTTTGGGCCTGGATTCGATTGACGCGCTCGAAATTATCTTGATTTTGGAACGCGAATACGGCATAAAACTCACGAATGCCTCCGAAGCCAAAAGTCACTTTAAATCGGTTCGGACTTTGGCCGAGTTTGTACAACAAAACCGTACGAAATAATTTATGCGGGTAGCGGTAACGGGAATGGGCGTCGTGTCGGCGGCGGGTGTCGGAGTTGATGCTTTGCTTGCGGCTTTGCGCCGGACAGACTGGATGTTGTCTCCGTCCCGCTTTCTGAAAACAACACGTCAAGTACCCGTAGGTGAGGTACCCTATACCAATGCCGAACTGCAACAAAGGTATGGACTTGACCCTCGTAAAACCTATTCTCGCACCTCATTGCTTGGCATAGCCGCCGCCACCGAGGCATTGCAATCCGCCAATCTGCCCAAAGGGAGCCGGATTGCATTTGTTTCATCAACTACGGTGGGAGGCATGGACCTAACCGAGCAGTTTTACGATTGTTTTCGCCATGACCCGCAAAAAGGCCGTTTGCGCATGGTGGTGCACCATGATAGCGCCGATAGCACCAAAACTATTGCCGAAACGCTTGGATTGCAAGGATTTGCCACGACAATCAGTACCGCTTGCTCTTCGTCGGCCAATGCCATGTTGTTGGGTAAGCGTTTGCTAGAAACCAATTGGTGCGATGCCGTCTTGGTGGGTGGAACCGACGCTTTGTGCAAATTCACGCTCAACGGATTCGCGTCGCTGATGATTCTCGACAATGCGCCGTGTCGTCCGTTTGACGAAACACGTGCGGGGCTCAATCTGGGCGAAGGTGCCGCCTATCTGGTGATGCAGCGCCCCGAAGCGGCGACCCATGCAATCGGGTATTTGTGTGGTGCGGCAAATGCCAATGACGCCCATCACCAAACCGCCACGTCGGCGGAGGGGCGCGGGGCGCAGTTGGCGATGCGCAAAGCCTTGCAGGCCGCCGGTTTGCAGCCTTCCGATATCCATTACATCAACGCCCACGGAACAGGCACTCCCAATAACGATGCTTCCGAATCGGCCGCCATGTCCGCGGTATTTGGCGAATCGGTACCGCCATTCAGTTCCACCAAACCCATTACCGGCCATTGTCTGGCTGCCGCTGGCTCTATTGAGGCGGTGATTACTTTGTTGGCCCTACAGCAAGGTGAAATGTGGCCGTCTCTTAATTTCAAACAACCTATGTCTGGAACGTCGCTTCGCCCGATAACATCGCTGACAATGTGTCCAATCCGATATGCCATGAGTTCTTCTTTTGGATTCGGTGGCAATTGTAGTACTTTGATTTTCGAGAAATGAACGCCTATATCCATGCCATTGCCTCTGATACGAGTTTGACCGAAGATATCAAACTACTGATCCCCAACCCGCAGATGCGGCGCCGAATGAGTGTGTTGCTCAAACAGTCGGTGGGGGCGGCGATGCAGTGCCTGCACAATGCCGGCCATCCAGCGGTCGATGCGATTGTGACCGCTACGGCATTTGGCTGTTTGGCCGATAGCGAACAATTTCTCAAAAACCTGCTCGAAAATGATGAACAGATGTTGAACCCGACTCCGTTTATCCAATCGACATTCAATACCGTTGGCGGTCAGGTGGCGTTGTTGTGCGACAATGTTTCATACAATATGACCTACACCCACCGAGGACACAGTTTCGAAAGCGCCGTGCTCGATACGGTGACCTTGCTCGAAACGGGCGATGCCTCGTGTGTGCTGTTGGGCGCGTTTGATTTCAAGACGCCCACGCTCGAAATCATTCTCAAACGAATGGGCTGGCCCGAAGGGTATGGCGAAGGTGCGTATTTCTTCTTGCTCAGCAGTAATCCTGACGGTGCATTGGCTCAGTTGCATCTGCCCGAGTTTCCTGCGTATCTCGACAAGGCCGACCTTCCCGAAACTCCGGTCTATTTTCCGACGCAGTCGGCATCGTCTTTGTATGATTTGCTGGCAAAAGGACCGCTAAAGAAACCAGTGCGCCTCTGTCATAATTATAGAGACCGCGAGCCGGCCGTATTGTTAGTTTCTCCTACAAAATGATATTTGGATTCGTCATACTGTTAGCGGTGACAGTGTCGGCGTTTTTGTTCTGGGCGTCGTACCGCATTGACTCGGGGATTTATCTCAAAGCGTTGTGCCGCATTGATACCGAAAAACCGCAAGTCGTGCTGACTTTTGACGATGGACCAGATCCTGTACAGACCCCCAAGGTGCTTGATGTCTTGAAATCGGCTCAAACTCCAGCGATTTTCTTTTTGGTAGGAAACCGGGCCTCTCTATATCCCGATTTGGTGCGTCGCATAGTGTCCGAAGGACATAAAATCGGCATTCATTCGTATCAACATCAGGGTACCTTTCCGCTGTCGCGAGCAACTGCTATTCATGAAGACTTGCAACAGTGTATGGCGGTGTTGGAGCAAATTACGGGCGAGCGTCCGACTTTGTTCCGTCCGCCGTTTGGCGTGACCAATCCTCCGATTGCCCGTGCCGTCAAATCGTTGGGGTTGCGAACGATTGGGTGGAGTATCCGCTCGTACGACACCTGTGCCGCCACGCCACGTGCCGATGTGGTCAGTCGGATTATGCGACAAGTGTCCCCAGGCGATGTGATATTGCTGCACGACAATCGCGCCGATAGCGAAATTTTACTATGCGAATTAATCCGACAGTTACAATTTGCGTCTTATACAATAACCTCTCAACTTAATTGATCATGCGTATCAGATACAGTCTCTTGTTATTTGTGTTATTGCTGGCGGTATCCACTGTTTCGGCTCAGCAAATAATGGATGAATCCCAAAAAACCGCCTTTTTGCAACGGCTCAAAACCTCGTCAGCATCGGTTACCACCATTAGCAGCCGTTTCGAAGAGGTGCGACATGTGGCAGTCTTGCAGTCGGATGTTGAGTCGTCCGGCCATTTTTATTGTGTTGTGCCTGATAAAATGGCGTTGCGCTACGACAAACCTGCGGGTGATTTGCTTTGTATCAACGGCGATGACCTCGTGATGATTACCCAAGGCAACCGAATGCAGACCAATGCCCGGCAAAATCCGTCGGCGAAGGCCTTGCAACGGCTTTTGATGGCTTGCTTGCGGAGCGACATCGCTGCCATGGGATTTGGTCGCAAGCCAGGACAAATTCAAGTGACCGACTATCCCAATACCTACGAAGTCACCTTGACTTGGGGTGCCGGCTCCTCCAATCCCTATCAATCGATCGTGTTAACCTACAAGAAAACGGATTTATCGTTGCAAGTGCTTCGTATGAACGAAAAAAATGGTAACTTTGCAACCTATAAATTCTACGATACGAAGATGGGACAACCCATTGGAGCGTCGGTATTTGACACGTCGGAACATTGATGGACCTCTCACTGGATAACGATATTCGCAAACAAGTCAAAGCGTTAGGAATAGTAGTGCTCATTCCCACGTACAACAACGAGAAAACACTGTTGCAGGTGGTTGATTCGGTGTTGTGTTATTCAGAAGATATATTGGTCGTCAATGACGGCTCGACGGATTCTACCGCTGGTCTGTTAGCTTCACGTCCCGAAATCCAAACACTCCAATACGAAAAAAATCGTGGCAAGGGCTATGCCATTAAATTAGGCTTGCGCCATGCTGCGTCGTTGGGCTACCGTTATGCCATTACAATCGATAGCGACGGACAGCATTTTGCCGATGATATTCCGACTTTTGTCGCCGAATTGCAGGAAAATCCAGGTTCTCTGCTCATAGGCGCCCGTAACCTGCAAGCCGAGAATATGCCAGGGCGCAATACTTTTGCCAACAAATTTTCGAACTTCTGGTTTCGTGTCGAAACAGGTATACGCCTCGATGACACGCAGTCGGGTTTCAGAGCATATCCGCTCGATAAAATTCCACAGATGCGCTTTGTCACCCGTCGTTATGAATTTGAGGTGGAGGTGATTGTGCGCGCTGCCTGGAAAGGAATCCGCGTCGCAAATGTACCAGTCAAGGTGTATTATCCACCCGAAAAAGAACGAGTATCGCACTTTGTGCCGGCAAGAGATTTTACACGTATCTCCATACTCAATACGTTTTTGGTTTTAATTGCCCTCTTGGTTTATTACCCTTGGCGTTTTCTACAATATTTGTCGTGGAATAACATTAAAAAATATTTTACCGAAGACGCAATTCCAGAAACGACTTCCAATTTTGTTCTTGCCTGTTCTGCAGCATTAGGCGTGTGTTGTGGCATTTTGCCGATTTGGGGATACCAGTTGGTGGCCGCTTGGGGACTTGCCAAATTGTTGGACATAAATCGTTTGGTGGCGGTAATCGGATCCAATGTGAGCCTGCCGCCTTTCATTCCGTTTATTCTGTATGGCAGTTATCGGGTGGGTTGTCGCCTGATGGGCCATGAAATGGCTTTTAGTTTCGATCAGATCAGTTTGTCGTCGCTGGCATCGTTCGGTCTCGATTACATTGTCGGTTCGTTGGTGTTGTCGCTCGTGGCCGGTCTGACGACGGGATTGCTGGTGTGGTTAATATTGTCGGTCTTTCGAAAACGTAAATGAAAAAACTGTTTGTCCGTATATTTGATTGGTTCGACGCTCACAAACCTTTGTTGTGGGGATTGTTGGCATTGACGGTGATTTTATTCGGGCTGATGGCGGTGCATATCGGATTCAAAAGCGATATCACCGATTTCGTTCCCGGGCTTTCTGAAGGACAAGGCAAGTTGGTTTTTGAACATCTCAAAGTGAAGGACCGTACGGTAGTCTTGTTCAGTTTGCAAGATACCGCCGAAACCGATCCCGATCTGCTGCTCGAAGTGGCCGAGGCATACAGCGATGCGATAGAACAGTCAGACTTGCCGCTCCATTTTGAAATGCGTACTGACCCAGAAGCGTTCTCCCGCAGTTTTGATTGGATCATGCGGCATTTGCCCTGTTATCTCGAAGAGGCTGACTATGCCCGTTTGGATTCGATGTTGCAACCTGCGCATTGCCGCCAGCAATTGGCTCAAGACTATGCTTTGTTACTGTCGCCAGCGGCCGTAGCAATGGGCGACGTGGTGCTTTCCGACCCGTTTGTGTTGAGCCAAAAATCCCTAAACAATATGCAATCGTTAGGGGGCGACCACTCATTAGCGGTTTATGACGGAGCGTTGTTCTCGCCCGATTTCAAGGTGTTGGTTTGTTTTCTCGAGACCCCCGGTCAAGTGCAGGATGCTGCGTTCAACCAGCGTTTTTCGCAAGTGGTGAGTCATGCGTCAGACGCTGTCACCACCCTCTATCCCGAATGTACGATACAACCCTACGGTGCTCCGATTATCGGATATGACAATGCCTCTCAGATTCAACGCGACCTGTCGCTGACGATGACGGTGGCTTTGGTGCTGATTGTTTTGTTGGTATGGACTTCCATGCGCAGTTTCAGAAACATCGTGTTGCTGATTGTGCCTGTTCTGTACGGCATGTTGGCGGCACTGGCGTTTGTATGGTTGGTTCAAGGCAGCATTTCGGCGATAGCCGTAGGTACCGGTTCGGTGGTGATGGGCATAGCGCTCAGTTACTCGGTGCATGTGTTGTCGCATGCCAACCATTGTGGTTCTCGCCGCCAATTGGTCGAAGAATTGGCTTATCCTCTAACGGTAGGCAGCATTACCACCATCGGTGCGTTTATCGGTTTGCAGTTTACGCAGTCGCCGCTGTTGCGCGATTTCGGTTTGTTTTCGGCTTGCACATTGGTGGCGACCACCTTGTTCTGCCTAATATTTCTGCCTCATTTGCTGCAATTCGGCACATTGCGCGAAGCATCTCGTGTGATGCAAGTGATTGACCGCATTAACGCCTATCGTTACGACCGCAACAAATGGTTAGTGCTGTTATTGGTCGTGGTTTCGATTGTCGGATTCATTTATTGTAACCGCGTGCAGTTTGACTACGACATGATGCACCTCAATTACAAGACGCAGAAGATTGCTGAGGCGGAGCAACGATTGCACCAGACCATGGGTGGTGGCGAAAGCGGATGGCTGGTGACCATGGATTTGGAACAATACCGTCGGACTGCCGATTCGGCGCAAGTGGCGTGTCGTATGGGTGAAATGTCAGGGTTTGCCTCGGTGGCGTCATTCTTGCCCGATTCCACCCTTCAGGCCGAGCGTATCGCACGTTGGTATGATTATTGGACCGAAACTCGCAAGGCACAATTAGGCAAAGTGTTGCGTGAGTCGGCAACCGCAGTCGGTTTCAAATCCGACGCTTTTGACCGCTTTATCCAAGCGACGGACTGTACGTACACGCCAACGGATATGTTGCAGGATTCGCTGTTTTATAGTACGGTCATGGGTAATTTTGTGGAACAAAGCGATTCGACCTGCCTGTTCCTGACACGAGTCGATTTGCCCGAGAATGCCGACGGCAATGCTTACAAACGCTTGTCAGACAATTCGTTTGTGGCCGAGCGCAGCTATTATGTCTCGCAAATGGCCGAGCAGATTAACAGCGATTTTGATTTGATCCTACTTGTTTCTTCCATTTTGATATTTGTGGTGCTTTGGATTTCGTATCGTCGTGTCGAAATGGCATTGCTGGCATTTCTGCCCATGTGCTTGAGCTGGGTGATCATTACTGCCCTTATGGCCATCACAGGTATTAAGTTCAATATTGTCAACATCGTATTGTCGTCGTTTATCTTCGGTGTTGGCGATGATTTCAGTATTTTTGTGCTCGACGGACTGCGTGGCGGCTATACCGATGGCCGAAAAACTCTTCCTGCGCACAAGACAGCCATATTCTTCTCATCGGTCATCACCATGATTGGCATGGCTGCCTTGCTCTTCGCCCGTCATCCGGCCATTCATTCATTAGCGCTGGTGTCGCTTATGGGCATCTTTGTGGTGGTGCTGATGGCTTACGTGTTCGAACCGTTGCTGTTCGAAATGTTTGTCGCATCGCCAGTACACAAGGGCGGATTTCCTCATACGTTAGGCAGTCTGCTCCGAACGCTGTTCTCCATGGTGGTGGTTCTGCTTTCGCTTTTGGCGCTGCATCTGCTGATGCCATTGCTATTACCCTTGAAGAAACGGCGTCGCCAATATGTCTTTAGGGTAGTCCTTGCGTTTTTCGCCCGGTTGTCGTACCGCTCGGCCATCGGAGTCAGGGTGCATGTCGATAAGAATGGCGAACAGTTTGAACGCCCTGTAGTTCTGGTGTCGAATCACCAGTCGCTGCTCGATTTGCTATTGGTGATGGGCTGTTCTCCGAAACTGATTGTGGTGACGCAAGATTGGGTTTGGCACAAATCACCATTCGCCTTAGTGGTGCGCTATGCCGGTTACATTGCTGCCGATGCCGGACTCGAATCGGTCGAGCGTCAGATCGATGAGGTAATTGGTCAGGGGTGCAGCATCATGATTTTCCCAGAAGGAACCCGCTCCAAGGATTTTATGGTTCACCGTTTCCGAAAGGGGGCCTTTTATGTTGCCGAAAAATGGAATCTTGACCTGATTATCTCCGTGATGTACGGTACCGGAATGTGTTACTCCAAGTTGCAACCGGCCTATATCTCACGCGCATGGGTCGAATGGCGTTTCATGGACCGTATTCCGGCCGGTGACTTGCGGTTTGGAACGACTTATCAGGACCGCGCCAAACAAATTCGCCAATACATTCAGGCTAAATATAACGAATTGGATTTAATGTACCGTGTCCCTCAAAATCCCTATTGGAAAAATTGCGAGCGTCGTACATGGTTGTATAAAGAGTCAGCTTATGAGTAGTGAATATTCTGATATTGAGTTTCGTTCTCCTGCCGAGATCCAGCAGTTGCAAGAACAATTGTTGTCAAAACAATTGCAATATTTGCAGGCAAATTCGGCGTTTTATCGGCGAATGTTCGCCGAGCATCGGATTGATGTGTCGAAAATCCGCACATTAGACGATTTGCGTAATGTCCCTTTTACCGAAAAGGCCGATTTGCAATTGCACAATGCCGATTTTTTGTGTGTTGAGGAGACCCGCATTATCGACTATATCACCACTTCGGGTACTTTGGGCGATCCCGTTACATTTGCCTGTACCGAAAACGATTTGCAGCGCTTGGCTTATAACGAAGCCGTCTCGTTCAAGTTCGCTGGTCTGCGGCCAGGCAACAAGGTGCAGCTGATGGTGACGCTCGACAAGCGTTTTATGGCAGGTATGGCCTATTTCTTGGGATTGCGCAAGTTAGGCGTAGGTGTGATTCGGGTGGGTAATGGCATTCCTGAGTTGCAATGGGATACCATCAAACGTCTGAAACCCGACACGCTGATGTGCATTCCGTCTTTCATCCTTCGTCTGATTGAGTATGCCGAGGCGCATGGAATTGATTATCGCAATTCGAGTGTCAAACGCATCATCGGTATTGGCGAGGGAATGCGCGACATCAATTTCGAACTCAATTCGTTGGGCCGCAAAATCAAAGAAAAATGGGATGTGGAACTGTTCGCAACATATTCTTCGACCGAGATGAGTGCGACTTTCTCCGAATGCCAATACGGCTGCGGCGGACACTTGCATCCCGAACTACTTGTGGTAGAAATCATTGGCGAAGACGGCAATCCTGTACCTCCCGGCGAGGTAGGAGAGGTGGTTATCACCACCTTGGGTGTTGAAGGAATGCCGTTGCTCCGTTTCAAAACGGGTGACATGGCCGCCATGTATTACAACGAATGCCAATGTGGCCGTAAGTCTCCGCGTATCAGTCCCATTGTCGGTCGTAAGAACCACATGATAAAATACAAAGGCACAACGCTGTATCCGCCAGCATTGGTCGATGTGCTCAACAATACCGATTACGTCGAAAATTATTTTATTACGGTATCGACTACCGACAATGAAACCGACAATGTGGTGATAACGGTCGGCTTGCGCCAGCAGTCCAATTTCGATCCCATCAAGGATCTGAAGGACCGGTTCAGAACGCGCGTGCGGGTGGCTCCCGAAATAGCGGTGCTGCCGGTTGACGTCATCAATCAGATTACGCATCCCGCCATGAGCCGCAAGCCGGTCACTTTGTTCGATAACCGTTCAAAATAGCGGAGTAAGCCGTAGGATTATTCAAATTTGGCGATGTGGCGCAGTCGCTCAAAGTCGAGCAGTTGTATTTTTCGACCGCTCACTTTGATGAGCCCGTCGTCGGCAAACGATGACAGGGTACGAATGGCATTTGAGGTGGTCATGTTCGACAAACTTGCCAAATCTTCGCGCGACAAGTTGATGGCCAAATTGCCCGTCTGTGCATCAACGCCGTTGTATTCGTAGATGTGCAGCAACGATTCGGCCAGGCGGCCACGGATATGGTTCTGTGTCAGTACTACCGAGCGTGCGTCGGCAATGCCCAAGTCAATCGACAAGTAACGGATAAAGGCAAATGCCAGATCGTTGTTGTTTTTGATCAAGTTTAAAATCACTTGTCTCGGAACACGCAGAATCGTGCATGGCTCGAACGCTGACGCCGAAGTGACATAGCGCTCCTCTGCAAACATGGCGCGGTAGCCCAACATTTCGCCCGGTTTTACGATGCGGACAATCTGATTGCGTCCCTCGAGGCCTTTCTTGAAAATTTTGACCTGTCCGCTCAAAATGTAAACGAGCGTCGTGGGGTCTTCGCCTTCGGCGTAGATCAGCCCGTTTTTCTTAATTGTTTGGAGTTTGGACTGTTCAATGAGTGATGACAGTTGCTCGGCCGACAAGGCGTTCCAAGGGCATGCAGAAGCAATGGAATCATGAATGTCGATGGCCGGGTCTTTGCTCATTCTTTAGGAGATATATGTTGTTAAACATTGTTCTGCATGCAAAATTATAACAAATAATTCTAAATTGTACGCAATTTTTGGTTAAAAATCGGGTAAACGGTTGTTTTACCCGTATTTGCGGATTTCTCCAACAAAATAGTGACAAAATTTTTCAAATATTGTTATCTTTGCAAAATAGTAACACCGAATATCCGTTTTTTTGACATCAATCGTTATGGCTACAATACAATTGGACGAGTTAGATCAGAAGATTTTGCATCTCATTTCGCAAAATGCCCGTACACCGTTTTTGGAGATTGCCCGCGAGTGCAATGTGTCGGGTGCGGCCATTCACCAGCGTATCCAGAAGTTGACTTCAATTGGGGTGATTAAGGGTTCTGAGTTTCTGATAGATCCGATTAAGGTCGGGTACAACACTTGTGCCTACATGGGGCTGTTTTTGAAGGATGCCAATATGTTCAGCCATGTGGTGGAGGAATTGAAGAAAATTCCCGAGATTGTAGAGTGTCACTATACTACCGGCAAATATGCCATGTACCTCAAGATTTATGCGCGCGACAACCGTCATTTCCTGAGCATCATTCACGACCATATCCAGTCCATAGACGGTATTGCCAGCACCGAAACCCTGATTTGTCTGGGCGAGGCGTTCCGCCGTCAGATTACGGTTGACGTAGCTCCGGAAGAGTAAAGAATTCAAAACATTTTTCGCTGCAATCACTCAGTCGGGTTGACTATCACTTTGACTGGGAAATCTATTTCGCCGTAAATGACCAGCCGGATTGTTTTGGTGTTTGAGTAAAGGTAAATGTGTTTCGAAAAACGGCCGTTCTTGAGACCTTCGAAATTGACCGTGGCAATGATATACCCCATATAGCCC
>JAGACJ010000142.1 GCA_017614195.1 Paludibacteraceae bacterium | reverse complement strand
CGCAAGGCGGAGTTGGAGATAGAGTTGCATACGATTGAGATGGAGACAGCGGCGAAGACTCTTGCTCGATTGTCGGAGCAGCATCTGGCGATTCCTGATTCGATTTATTCGGCTACTCGTCTGGCGGTGAGTACGCTTCGCACCAACACGAGCATGGCGGTGGCGTTTGTGCCGGAATATTATAAAGGGAAGCGGTTAAGGGCGAGCGGAGAACGGATAGGCAAGTATTATAAAAGTTCTTGCGACTTGCGTATCAGTTGGTTGATGGCGTCTGCAGTGGCTTGCGCTTCTGGCGTGTCGGCCTTGACCATGACATCGGCGAACGGAGTGCCCGGCACATCGTGGGGCGGAGTGCATGAGATTCGCTTGTCGCCTCCTTTCATTACGAGCAGATGTCGGTACGAAATGCCGTTGTGAAAGGTGAACGTGTTGTCGCCCAGTTCTTTTTGCAGGTATTCGATCAGTTCTTTGGCCTCTTCGTTCGAAATGTGTCCGGCCGAATGGTTCTTGATTTTGCCGTCTTCGATGCAGATCAAGTTGCAGCGCATGGCCATTTCGCCGGGTTGCAGCTGTACCCCGATGCTGGCGGCCTCAAGCGACCCGCGACCTTCAAATTCGCGGTGTACGTCGTATCCGAGCACCGTCATGTTGGCGATTTCGCTACCCGGGTGAAATCCTGCAGGGACCGTCGAAAACAATCCGTTGCGCCCCATGGCTGCCAACATATCGAGATACGGCTTTTCGGCCACTTGCAGTGGCGTGCGGTTGCCGAGTGAAGCGATGGGCTCGTCGGCCATGCCGTCGCCTAATATGATGATGTATTTCATTTTTTGAAGTATTTTGGCAATGATTGTACAAACAGTTGTCTTGTTTCGTCAAGCGACAGATGGCTTTCGCCTCCCGAAGCGTTTTTGTGACCGCCTCCGTTGAATAACTCGGACGCTACGGTGTTGCAGGCGAAGTCGCCGACCGAACGCAGCGAAATCTTGACGCCGTCGCCGTGGTCGCGCATGAATACCGAAAAATACACGCCCGATATCGAGAGCGGCAAGTTGACAAACCCTTCGGTGTCGCCCGGGCGGTATCCGAATTGCTGCAGTTCGGCGTTGCTCATGGTAATCAATGCGGTGTGGTATTGGGGCAGGATTTCCATCTTTTGCGACAAAATGTATCCCATCATGCGCATACGGCTTTCGCTGCAGGTGTTAAACAACTGACGGTACAAGGCGTCTTTGTCCACCCCTTTTCCCAGTAGCTCACCTATTATAGTGTATAACTCGGGACTGTTGGAGTTGTAGGCCAGTCCGCCCGTGTCGGTCAAGATGCCGGCGCACACGCATTGGGCGGTTTCGAGCGTCATTTCCGAAAAATAGCCCATGCGGCAGATCAGTCTGAAAACCAATTCGGAGGTGGAGCATAACTCTGGGTGCGAAATGCACACGTCGGCGAAATTGCCCGGGTTGAGGTGGTGGTCAATCATGACTTTGCGCGCTTTTGACGACACCAAGACTTGCTCCAATGCGCCTACACGTGAGGGCTCGTTAAAATCAAGGCAAAATATCAAGTCGGCGTTGGTTAAAAGCGATTCCGCCCGCTGCGGCTGCTTGTCGCGCTCGATGATTTCGGCGGACGACGGTAATATTTTCAGGTAATCGGGTACGGAGTCGGGTACGACAATGTCGGTTGCTTTTTCCTGCGAATACAGAAAGTGGTACAGTCCAAGACTCGATCCGATGGCGTCGCCGTCGGGCGATTTGTGCGTCACGATGACAATTTTGTCGGCTTTGTTGATGGCCTTGAGCGTGGCGATGATTTTCTCTTCGGGAATGACTTTGCTTATCATTTGCTGGTCGTTTGTAAAAATCAGGCAAAATTACAAACTTTTTCGGATTTTTGCACTATCCGTGCAGCAATAAAACCAAATCGCCCGCCAAGTTGACCGTAAGCACCGTACAGAGCGTGCCGAGGTGCAGGTAGAGCCAGCGTAGTTTGTGGGTGTGCAGCAGACAGAGCAACGCGCTGGTGAGCAGCAGCGCCAGCCAGCAGGCATCGATCCAGTCGAAATGACCGATGTGCAGGGTGGCGTAAGGAAACCGGCTGATGCCCGAGAGCAGCCCGAAAAAGATATGGTAGCCCGTGTCGAGCAACCATCCGATGACTTGCCCGACGGGCGGCCAGAGACCGGCGGCCAGCAGCCCGATGCCGAGGTAGACAAAGCCTGTGGCGGCGGGAACGGCGATGAGGTTGCTGAGTGGAAAATATATCGGGAACGATTTGAAATAATGCAGGCAGAGCGGTGCAGTCGCCAATTGGGCGGCCAGCGATACCGATTCGAGCGCCCAGATTTGTCGTCCTATCCAAGTGGCAGGTTCCAATAACTGTTGGAACGGTCTGGCAAAAGCCAAAATGCCGATGACCGCTGTGTAGCTTAGCTGAAAACCAATGTCGTACAGATATGACGGGCGGTAGAGCAAGAGCATAAATGCCGAGAAGAATACGCTGTTGCAGGTGTTGGCGTGTTGCTGAAGCGAGTGACTGAGCGCAATGACGCTGAACATCAGCGCGCTGCGCACGACAGACGGCGGCATTCCGCAGAGTAGGGCGTAGGTCCACAGTCCGCCCAATTGCAAGGAGGCTTGTAGCAACCGTCCTACAAGGCTTGCTGCCGGTCGCCTGCACAAGGCACGCAAAGCGGCGAACACAATGCCGACATGCAATCCGCTGACTGCTAAGATATGCGCACACCCTGCCTCGCGAAAACAGTTTCGTTGGACAAACGACAATCCGCTTTTGTCACCAAGGAGTAGGGCACGAAGCAGTGCTTGGGTGTCGCCTTCGGTGTAGCGGCCGAGGTGACCGCCCAAGGTGTCGCGAAGTTGCTTAATCAACGTATCGAATGGTTGGCTACCGAATTGCGAAGATAATGTTATTGTTTTTGATAATTGCTCCCATTCGCAAGCAATTCTTCCGATGGTGGCAAATAGCAGAAATGCGCTCAGACCGAATAGCCATCGCCATGCGTAGTGGCATTCTGTCGGCTGGCGCTGTACCCACACATGTACTGCCAACGCAGTGCATCCGAGAAGGAAAAATCCAATGGTCAAACCGTTGTTCGGGCATGCGGTGGCCGATATAATGCCTGTCACCATGACCGCCGTTATTCTGAAAAACGGCGTTTTGTGTACGAAAATCATCGAATCAAGATGTAGGGACGCGGCGTGCCACGTCCCGTATTGTTGTTTGCGTGGTTGTGGAGACGTGGCGCGCCGCGTCTTTATAAATTTTTCAAATCCGCGATGGTCCCAATTGGGTCGGCAGATTTGAAAACGAAATTGCCGGCCACGAGGGCGTCGGCGCCGGCCTCAACGAGGCGTCTGCCCGTTTCGAGGTTGACCCCGCCGTCGATTTCAATCAAGGTTTCCAACCCTTTGCGGTCAATCATTTCGCGCAGGCGTTTGGTCTTTTCAATCGTGTTCTCAATGAATTTCTGCCCGCCGAACCCGGGGTTGACCGACATCAGAAGTACCATGTCGAGCTCACCGATGATGTCTTCGAGCAGCGATACCGGCGTGTGCGGGTTGAGCGTGACTGCCGCTTTTGCGCCTGTCTGCCGGATGTGCTGTACGGTGCGGTGCAGGTGGGTGCATGCCTCGTAGTGCACGTTGATGTAGTGCGCGCCCAAGGCGGCGAACCGGTCAATGTAATTATCGGGGTTGACAATCATCAGGTGTACGTCGAGCGGTTTGGCGCATTTGCTGGCAAACGACTCGATGACTGGGAATCCGAACGAAATGTTGGGTACGAATACTCCGTCCATGATATCGAGGTGCAACCAATCTGCCTGGCTGTTGTTAATCAGCTCTATATCGCGGTTTAGGTTGGCGAAATCAGCGGACAGTAGGGAGGGAGAGATAATGGGCATGTCTATTGTTTTTAAGTGTTGTGCAAAATTACGTGTTTTTTTGTTATGCTCCAATATTTTCGTTGATAGCCTCTATCAAGATCTTTGATTTTTGTGTTCTGGTACTGTTAAAATCACGTTTTGTAAAGTGTTTTTGAACGATGTTTGTTGCATAAATTAAAATAAATGTTTAATTTTGCTTGAATATGTGTGTGCACCGCGTTCGCGCGCGGCTTTATATAAAGATCTATATCTATCGCTATGCAAAGAACAGATTTTCAATCAAAAAAGCACTTGTTTGGGAGCGTTTCGCGCGGTTGGATGTGCTTTTTACTTACTTTTTGCAGTTGTATCTTTTCTGTTGCGCCCCTTTCCGCGCAATCCGATGTCAATATCGATACCCCGAACTTAGGGTTTGAACAAGGAAACTGGAATGGGTGGACTCTACGTTATGGTCTTATGAAATCGGCCAATGTAACAGATTGCTTAAATGGAGTGAATTGTGAGTATACGACGACTTGGACAGCGGGCCCAAATACGCCATTGAATCCAGGATATAGTGGAATGCAAGTGATGAACACAATTAACACACCGGATCCGATTGTTGCATGTAGTGACTTCCTGATAAACCCAGACCCGTCAAAAATGGTAGCACGTATAGGTGTGCCATTGAAAATGGAGAATTACCCCACAACAGCAACAACGTGTAAGCAGCGTACAAAGTATATGTCGGCGGCTGCGGAAAGAGCGTCTTATACATTTACTGTAACGGAAAATACGACGTTGATGACCGTAGATTTTGCTGCGGTGCTGCATGCTCCGGATAACAGCGCACACTATGGAGAAGAAAATCCGACATTTAAGATCGAAGTGGAAGTTACAGACCCGACAACGGGTGATAAGGCTACTCTTCCTTGTGGAGTGTTCACCGTATCTGTGAGTGAGAATGCCAGTATCTTGATTAAAAATAAAAGTCATGCCCAATGTTCGTCTTCTATTGCCAATGATGCGGATGAATATCGGTACTTGCCTTGGACTTCGACCAGCTATGACCTTTCGAATTATATCGGCTATGAGGTGACCTTGAATGTGATAAACCATGACTGTTTGGTGCGTGCATGTAATACAATTTGTGCTGGTGGTCACGAATCGTATGGTTACTTCCGGGCAGAAACCAGAAAACTTCAGTTGATTCCCGATGTCTGCGGAAACAAGAATTATGCCACCATTACTGCGCCGCGCGGATTCGTGTCTTACACTTGGAGCCGTAGCGATGGTCGTCCGGTGGAACTGTTGGACCCGAACGATCCGACGGTGGCCAAAATTCCGGTGGCCTATTTGATTAAAGATGTGGTCTATACCTGCGTGGTGCGCGACGCCACCGGTTGTTCGCAAGTATCGCTGACCACCAAGGCCGACCCCATCACCATCAACCCCAACTTCACCTACACCAACGACTGCTCGGGTTTGGTGCACTTTACCAACACCTCGACCATCGTCGG
>JAGACJ010000141.1 GCA_017614195.1 Paludibacteraceae bacterium | reverse complement strand
TTTGGGGATGATTTCGCCCCCCTTCTCGACATATACCATGTCGCCAATATACAAATCAAGCCCTTCGATGATATCGGCATTGTGCAGCGATGCGCGCTTGACCACAGTACCCGACAATTGGACAGGGTCCAAATTCGCCACCGGCGTAACCGCACCGGTTCGGCCAACCTGATACGAGACGCTGTTCAAACGCGTCAGAGCACGCTCAGCCTGAAACTTATAGGCAATCGCCCAACGGGGAGATTTGGCCGTGTATCCCAACCGCTTTTGCTGTTCCAAACTATTGACTTTGATAACAATACCATCGGTGGCAACAGGCAGATTCTTGCGCTCGACATCCCAATAAGCGATGAAATCCATCACTTCATCGAGCGTTTTGCAACATTTGACGGCATCAGAAATCTTGAACCCATACGACGCCGCATGTTGCAGACAGCCGTAATGCGTATCGGCAGGCAATTTCTCGCCCAAGAAATAATATAGGTACGAATCAAGTTTACGATGCGCCACCACCGATGAATTCTGCGATTTGAGCGTTCCGGAGGCTGCATTGCGCGGATTGGCGAACAAGGTTTCCTCGTCGCGTTCGCGCTCTTGGTTGATGCGGTCAAACTCTTTCCATGGCATCAGAATCTCGCCACGCATTTCAAATTTTTCGGGATAATCGCCCGTCAGCACCATTGGAATTGAACGGATGGTACGAACATTAGCCGTTACATCGTCGCCTTTCTCACCGTCACCGCGGGTCACAGCACGCACCAAACGGCCCTGTTCATAAATCAACGATATGGACACACCGTCGTATTTGAGTTCGCAAACCAACTCGAACGGCTCGCCTAACCCTTTCGACACACGGTTGTAAAAATCACGGACATCACCCTCGCTATAAGTGTTACCGAGTGATAACATGGGATATTGGTGCACCACCTGCTGAAAATCCTGATTCAAGTCACTACCCACCCGTTGCGTTGGCGAATTTGGGTCGGCAAACTCGGGATGTGCGTCCTCAAGGGCTTTGAGGCGGTTCATGGCTTGGTCAAAGTCATAATCCGACACCGTTGGAGCCGACATTACGTAATATTCGTAGTTCCAACGATTGAGGTCGTCACGTAAACGGTTGATTTCAGCTGCTATGTCCATGTTACACAAATTGCACAAATATACACAAAAAACTTTGGATTTTGTATGAGGAAATCAGGTATTTATCAACAGAAAACCGTACTTTTGCATTAGAAACACAAACACCCGATTATGCGTATAGACATTTTGTCGGTTATCCCCGAACTTATCGAGAGCAACTTCGCCTATTCCATCGTCAAACGGGCGCAAGACAAGGGATTGGCCGAGATCCATCTGCACAATCTGCACGATTACAGCACCGACACCCGCCACCACCGCGTCGATGCCTACCCTTTTGGCGGCGAAGCCGGTATGGTCATGCAAATCGAGCCGGTTGACCGCGCCATTGCCCAACTCAAAAGCCAGCGCGACTACGACGAGGTGATTTACACCTCGCCTGACGGCGAGAAATTCAATCAGAAGATTGCCAACCAAATGTCGATGCTCAACAATGTCATCATCCTGTGCGGACATTACAAAGGCATTGACCACCGCATTCGCGAACACCTCATTACCCGCGAGATTTCGGTGGGCGACTATGTGTTGACGGGAGGTGAGTTGGCGGCGTCCATTATGGTCGATGCCGTAGTACGCATCATTCCCGGCGTGATTTCTGACGAGCAGTCTGCCCTTTCCGATTGTTTTCAGGATGATTTGCTGTCGGCACCGGTCTATACCCGACCCGCCGACTACAAGGGTTGGAAAGTGCCCGAAATCTTACTGTCGGGCCACGAGGCGAAAATCGCTGAATGGAGGTTGGAGCAAGCCATGGAACGCACCAGGCGGCTTCGCCCCGATTTGCTCGACGAATAAAAAAAAAGCACCGCAAGTTTGCGGTGCTTTTTTCATTCTCCAAATATGGATTATTTTTCGAAACGGTAAGCCAGACCCAGGCTGACAAACTCCTTGAATTGGAGTTGCGAATCCCAACCGTCGGCTCCGGTCGAATCGTAACGCGGATTAACCGATACACGGGCGGTCAGGAGCTTGAGCAACTTGAAGTCGGCGATAATCTCCCAATCAACTTCAATGCCCTTGTAGTTGGTATAGAACGAAAGGGTGCTTTCCAACGATACCTTATCGTTAAATTCCTGACGGTATTGAGCTTTCACACGCGAACCCAAATAATCGTTCTGCATGCTTACCGGATCAACCAAGGTGGCAGCCAGTGCCCAATCCTTTGCTTCACAAGCCTCGGCATAACCATCCTTCTCCACTTGCGACACACCATCTTTGTTTGCTACTCCAACGAGCTAGAAAAACGAGGTCAAGGCAGTCGAATCCTCAGTCACATACGTCGAAAGGTCGTGTACATAAATCAAACGATAGGCATACGGTGCAATCATCACCGAAAAGTCGAGTTTGTGCTCGTCGCTGTGATACTTGTAGTCAAAGCCGAGACCTGCATAGAAACGAATCGGCGAAAACAATCCGCTGACTTTTTCGGGCGAATCAATCTGATAGTTGTTGAACAACGTCGTCTCAAAATCGGCATTGGCGGCCACATTCCATCCCTTGCCGATATTGTAGCCCAATTTGGTCGAATAAGCGGTCTTATCGTCGGTCAGGTGCCACAAACGGCCGTACTTGTCTTCGCTGAAAGTCGTGGTTACACCGTATTTGAGCTCAACCAAGTTGTCCCAAGCCCATTTGTCTTTAGCGTAGTTGAACCACCCCTTCAAGCCGAACAGGCCCGAAACATTACTGTTACCGCCATTGTACCAATTGGGAGTGACATACGTTTGGGTACCTTGTAGCGATACGTCCACCCCGCGTTTCCAGTTTTCAGACGATTTGGATGCTGCTGCGGCGGCAGCGGCGTCAGAGGTTGCAGAACCCGCCTCGCTAACTGCAGCTGCGGCATCTGCGGCATTCACAAAATCACCTTGTGCCAACGATGCTTGTACAAGCCCCAGAGCGGCAACCATCAAGAAAATCTTTTTCATACTTCTAATGCTCCTATTATTTGTTTTATTGAACTATATCCGTTTTTATTGAGATAATCGTCGATACCCTGTTTGATTTTGACAGATACCGCAGGATCGACGAAATTGGCCATTCCCACTTGAATAGCGGTTGCTCCTGCAAGAAAGAACTCAATGGCGTCATTGGCTGTCATAATGCCACCCAAGCCAATTACAGGCACTTTTACGGCTTTTGCCACCTGCCATACGCAACGCAATGCCACCGGCTTGATACATGGACCCGACAAACCGCCTGTCACCGTCGAAAGAATGGGACGACGCGTACGAGTATCGATGGCCATGCCCAGTAGCGTGTTGATGAGCGAGATAGAATCAGCACCTGCACCTTCGACCGCCCGGGCAATCTCCGCAATATCGGTAACATTCGGCGAAAGCTTAACGATTATAGTTTTAGGATAGGCCCTTCGCACTGCATTAATCACCTGTGCAGCCATTTCTGGATTTGTACCGAAACCCATACCTCCCTGCTTCACATTCGGGCACGAAATGTTGACTTCTATCGCATTGATCTTGTCGAGAGCGGCTATTTTTTCGGCAGTGGCTGCATAATCCTCGACCGACGAACCGGACACATTCACAATCATCTGGCTGTCGATGTCGCAAATGGTCGGATAAATGTGTTCGACGAAATAGTCCACCCCTTTATTCTGCAAACCGACGGCATTGAGCATACCTGACGGCGTTTCTGCCATACGGGGATAAGGATTGCCCTCTCGATGATGCAAGGTCGTACCTTTTACGATAATGCCGCCAATTTGACTCAAATCAACCAAATCGGCGAATTCGGTTCCATAACCGAAGGTACCCGATGCTGTCATCACCGGGTTCTTCATGACTAATTTGCCAATATGTGTCGTTAAATCTGCCATTTCAATTGATTGATGTTAAAAACAGGTCCTTCGGTGCAAACGCATTTGTGTCCTTCTTTGGTATCGGTTACACAACACAAGCAGGCACCTAAACCGCACGCCATCTTATTTTCGAGCGACACCTCGCACGACACACCGGCTTTGACGGCATATGCCGCCACCGCTTTCATCATCGGTGAAGGACCGCATACATACAAATGGTCTGCTTTTTGTTTCAATATAGAATGATTGGTCACAAACCCTGTCTCACCTTCGCTACCATCCTCGGTAGTCACATATACGTTACCAATCGAGCGATACGCGCTCAAATCGATCATTTCGCGCACAGAACGGAATCCCAACAAAAAGTTCACCTCATGTCCGGAATCGCGCAATTGACGGCCCAAATAGAGCAACGGCGCCACGCCGACGCCACCGCCCACCAAAAGAAGGCGGCTGTTGGGTTTTTCTGGAGTTGAGAAACCGTTTCCAAGCGGCAAAAGCAAGTTGACAACCGCCCCCTCAGACAATTCGGAAAGCGCGATAGTGCCATCGCCCACTTTTTGGATAAGTAAGGATAAGGTTTGTGTTGAAAAATCAACGTCGAATACAGAAATCGGCCGACGCAGTATCACCGTCGGTGTGTGATCTACGCGCACTTCGACAAACTGACCCGGCAATATCGCGGGAAGCGTACCGGAAACGGGTCTCAGTTGCAGTTGAAAACAGGTGTTGCTCAACGGCGTATTCGCCACGACAACACAATCCAATAAACTTTTTTGTGCCATAATTTTAAAAGCGCACAAAGTTACGGATTTTTAGTGAAATATCATGTCAATTGTTGAAAATCTTCGTAGGTGTTGTCGTCGTAATAAACGATAATCCGCTTGATTTTTCGCACCGAAACTTCTTTAACGATTTCGCGAATCACCGTAGTGGGGTGTGCATCATCCTCCAGTTTTTGGTTTGAGTATTCTGGGCTGGTAGCAGACAATTTGGTTTCCGTGCGATTCTCAGACGCCAAATTTTCAGGAGTTACATTTGTATTTTCGGCATTTACAGATTTTGAAGAATGTAAACCAACAGGGGCGGGACCGCTTGTTTCCATCAAGTCGGAGAACAAGTCTTTCTCGGCAGGCTCTGTCGGTTCCACTACGGGTTGATGTAGAGGATTATCCGATGTATTGTCCTTATACATAGGCAGTTGTCCAAATAAAAGCCAATCAGTATTCAAGTTAGGAAAGGCCAGTTTTATTCCATTAATGCTGTCGAGACTTGGTTTGTTACGGCCCGATAGCAAATGACTGATTGCTGTTTGGTTCATGCCGATTTTTTCGGCAAATTGTTTGGCATTTAAGCTCTCGGATTGAATCAAAAGTTTGATTCGTTCTGCTAAAGAATCCATGTTTTCAGACATACTACAATTGTAAATTTTTCAGTTCACAAATGTAATGATTATTTATCAATTGTGCAAATTTACATTTGTAAGCGTTATGTAGATAAATTACAAGTGTTCGATATTTAATCGGTTTACAATTGTAAATTACATATATAATCTATGCGGAACACTATTAAAGTAAAACTGAAGATTAACTTTGTATTTTACTGAAAATCATTATACTTATATAGAACAAAGTATGCTTTGAGAA
>JAGACJ010000140.1 GCA_017614195.1 Paludibacteraceae bacterium | reverse complement strand
CGATTTCGCAAATCACCCACAACAAGTATTCGGCATAGTACATGGTGTGTTTTCGAACGAAACGGTACATCAGAAAACGGCTGAATGCCACCACAAGCACACCCGTGAGTACAAGGAAAAACGAGCCGATAAAATAGGCAAATGCCGAAGACTCCTGATGCCATGAGGTGGAGTCAAACGGTCTGTAGGAATTAATGAAAACCAACGAGAATACAGCGGTAAAGATGACCAATTTCACCAGGTTTCCCTTGTCGGTCATGTATTCTTCGACCTTACCTCCTTTTGTAAGCCAAATCAGATTTCGGTTCATACAGAGATTTCGTTGTTGAAGTACAAAGGTATAATTTATTTTTCGCTATGCAAAAAAAAGTTGTTGCACCGGTCGGTCGGACGAATCGTGTGGCAATGTGCCGAACACCTGGCAGGCAAAGCACACTCCAACACAATACGCGGAGGTTTTAGGCAGAAAACGATCATAAAAGCCCTTGCCTCGCCCCAACCGGTTACCCGCCGCATCAAAGCCACGGCCCGGAACAATAACGTAGTCAAGTACCGTAGGGTCGACACAAAGGTCACCCGTAGGCTCTCCTATCGAAAAGGCGCCTTCGACCAAGTTGGGGGTTAAAGGTTTGACAAGTAGGTCATCGCCGTTTACGACTGGCAGATAAAACTGTTTTTCGGAAGATTGCTGACGGATAAATTCGCCTAAATCCAATTCGTCGGGCAATGCCCAATACGCCAACACGTGTCGTGACCGACGGTAAATTGCGTCGTCCAGCAACTGACGTGCGACTTGCAGCGAGGCCTGCCGCCGTTCTTCGGCCGACAAAGCCGCGACTCTCTTACGCACTTCGGCCCGAAACGATGACTTGGTTGAAAAATCCATGATTACAAATCAAAATCAATTACCCGACGTCCCTGCGCGTCTTCGGACAAATGCACGCGCAACACCTCGTCGGGCAGCAACGGCTCGATGAGCTCGGGCCACTCCATCAGACAGAACGCACCACTGTCGATGTAATTGTCATAGCCCAAATCAACGACCTCCGCCAACTGCTTGATGCGATAAAAGTCGAAGTGATAGATGGGCTCTCCTTCGCCATCGGTATATTCGTTGACAATGGCAAATGTCGGGCTATTCACGGTGTCGGTAACACCTTTTACATGGCAAATCGCTTTAATAAAGGTCGTTTTACCTACCCCCATCGGCCCATAGAAAGCCAAAATACGACGCTGGCCAATGGCAGCCAGAAATTGTTCTGCCACCGACTGGATATTCGTCAAATCAGAGATAATCAACTGCATTGCCATTCCTTAAAACAAACTTAACTGGCCACTTTCATCCTTACGGGGACTTTCGTCGCCGGGTTCTTCGGCATCCGCCGCGTCGGCCGGTTCGGGGTCAGATTCATTATCATTATTCGGACTGCCCTTCACCTCGACATATTGAATCGGCGCCGCTTCTTCTTCCTCCACGTCCTCCGTAGTTGGCTCAGGTTCGGGTTCGGGAGGGAAACGCAATGGCTCGAGTTCGGTCCATTCAGCTACAGGGAACGTGGTGACACGCTTACCTTTCGCCTTGAAACTCTTCAAACCGATAAACTCTTCCGCGTCAATCACAAGCGGCTCCCGATCTTGCTCTGGCTCGCCAAACTTACACTCAATGCGCGGATAACAGGTGTCGGTCAGCAACAAGAGTTTCGACGCGGGGTTATCGCCAAGGAAAGAAGTCTCGTTCTTGACCTGTTCGAGCGTAAAGCGCTTGATGTACGGCATATTGTTCTGATCTGCATCAATCAATACCGCCGTCCAAACCTTGTCGGGCTTAAAACGTTCGATGCGCAACAAGTCATCGGGATAGTGGTTACTCAACTCAAAGCTGGTGGTAATCCATGTGCCACGCTTGGTGATAGCCAAGATTGAGTCGTCGTTCTGAAATTCGCCCAACAATTGCCCATGACCGTTATAGTTAAGACGCAACACATCGTTGTCGAACCAAACGGGACGACCGCCCAGCGTCGATCCGCCTTTCTTTTTGAGCATGACCCGCAACACTTCGTTGCGCGACAACACATTGCCACGAGAAGCTCGTCCTTTGATGAGCAGACTGGCGAAATCGAAGTCGAATGCCAACGATTTGAGGCGGGGCTTGGGTTTGAGCGACACGCGTAGCACTTCGGCCTCTCCATTGGCGTTTGCCGAAAAATGCAACACACGCGTACCTGGCGTACCCATCGTGAGGTTATATTCCTTATCGCGTGTCACACCTGTAACGGCAAAACGCTTGACATAGCAGACTTTGTCGCTACCATTGCGATATACCATGTTGTAGATGGTTCGCGAATCGTTTTTCTTGAAAATGCCGACATGAATGACATCCTTGCCCACATATACCTTTTCGGCCACCTTAATCACCTTGAACCGGCCGTCGCGGAAGAACACGATGAGGTCGTCAATGTCGGAACAGTTACAGATGTATTCGTCTTTTTTAAGCGACGAGCCGATACCGATAAAGCCTTCCTCGCGATTGATATAGAGTTTCTCGTTGGCCTCGACCACCTTGACCACCTCGATGGTGTCAAAGTTTCGGATCTCGGTATGTCGCGGATATTTGGCGCCATACTTGGTTTTAAGGTGTTCGAACCATGCGATTGTATAGGGCACGATTTCTTTGATATTTTTTTGCACCTCTTTGAGTTCCGCCTTGATGGCAGCGATATTGGCATCGGCCTTATCGGAGGAGAACCGTAAAATACGCGCCATCTTTATTTCGAGCAGTTTGAGCAAGTCGTCGCGTTCGACTTCGCGGATAAAGTCCTTCTTAAATGGTTCCAAGCGCTTGTCAATATGAGCCAAAGCCTCGTCAACCGACTTGCTCTTTTCAAACTTCTCGTCCTTATAGATGCGTTCCTCGATAAAGATTCTTTCAAGAGACTGGAAAAACAGCGACTCCTGCAATTCGGACTTGCGTATCAGCAACTCTTCTTTGAGCAGACGCAAAGTGTTGTCGGTTGAGAATTTGAGCACCTCGCTGACCGACATGAAATGAGGTTTGTTCTCGTAAATCACACAACAGTTGGGGGCAATGCTCACCTCGCAACTGGTGAAGGCGTACAAGGCATCAATCGTCTTGTCTGAAGACTTACCAGGTGCTAATTGCACCAGCAACTCCACTTGAGCGGCTGTATTGTCATCCACCTTCTTGATCTGTATCTTGCCTTTTTCAATGGCTTTCTGGATCGACTCCTTCATAGCTTCGGTGGTGATACCAAAAGGCAATTCACTGATACAAAGCGTTTTGTTGTCAATTTTCGTAATCTTTGCACGCACCCTTACCCTGCCTCTTCCTCGGCCGTCAAGGTAATGCGACACATCCATGTATCCGCCTGTCACAAAATCAGGATAAAGTTCGAACGGCTCATTGCGCAGATAACTGATACAAGCGTCAGCCACCTCATTGAAATTGTGGGGAAGGATTCTTGTTTGCAAGCCGACGGCAATGCCTTCGACCCCTTGCACAAGCAACAAGGGAAACTTGACCGGTAACACCACAGGCTCAAGATTCCGGCCGTCGTACGAATATTTCCAGTCGGTTGTCTTGGCATTGAAAAGGACCTCTTTGGCAAACTCTGACAGACGCGCCTCGATGTAACGGGCCGCAGCCGCCTCATCACCCGTCAGAATATTGCCCCAGTTACCTTGACAGTCGACAAGCAGGTTTTTCTGACCGATCTGCACCAGTGCACCGTAAATAGAAGAGTCGCCATGCGGGTGGAACTGCATGGTGTGACCGACAATATTAGCCACCTTATTATAGCGGCCGTCGTCCATACGCTTCATCGAATGCAAGATTCGACGCTGCACTGGTTTGAAACCATCATACAAATGGGGGACGGCACGGTCAAGAATCACATACGAGGCATAGTCGAGAAACCAGTTCTGATACATGCCCGACAAATGGCGTTTCACCATCTCGTCTTCCAAATCGGGTATCACATAATCAGAGTGTCCTGACGGCTGTTCGCTCCAATCTGACTGTTCATTTTTCTTTTTTTCGTTCAGTTCGTCTTCGTTCTCGGCCATATAACTGTCGGTTTTTGTTCAAAATTACGCCAAATATACATATTTTACCGAAAAAAGTAGTAATTTTGCTACCCAAATTTATAAACAAAAAGCACTATGGCTTCACAAGAAGAGGTTTTCAAAAAGATTGTCGCTCACTGCAAAGAATACGGTTTTGTATTCCCATCGAGCGAGATTTACGACGGCTTGGGTGCCGTATATGATTATGGTCAGAACGGCGTTGAACTGAAAAACAATATCAAAAAATATTGGTGGGACGCCATGACCCTGTTACACGAGAACATCGTTGGCATCGACGCCGCGATTTTCATGCACCCGACCACATGGAAAGCCTCGGGACACGTTGACGCTTTCAACGACCCACTCATTGACAACCGCGACAGTAAGAAACGCTACCGCGCAGACGTACTCATCGAGGAGCAACTCGCCAAATACGATGAGAAAATCAACAAAGAAGTCGAAAAGGCCGCCAAAAAATTCGGTGATAGTTTTGACGCCGAACTGTACAAAAGCACCAACCCGCGCGTACAGGAACACATTGCCAAGCGCGAGGCGCTGCACACTCGTTTCGCCAAAGCCCTCAACGACAATAATCTCGACGAGCTGAAACAAATCATATTGGACGAAGGCATCGTCTGCCCCATCAGCGGCACCAAAAACTGGACCGACGTGCGCCAATTCAACCTGATGTTCTCGACCGAAATGGGCTCGACCGCAGACGGTGCGCTCAAAATCTACCTGCGTCCCGAAACCGCACAAGGCATTTTTGTCAATTACTTGAACGTGCAAAAGACCGGCCGCATGAAGATTCCTTTCGGCATTGCTCAAATCGGCAAGGCCTTCCGCAACGAAATCGTTGCCCGCCAGTTTATCTTCCGTATGCGCGAGTTCGAACAGATGGAAATGCAATTCTTTGTACGTCCGGGCGAAGAGATGAAGTGGTTCGCCCACTGGAAGGAGTTCCGCCTCAAATGGCACAAAGCCCTTGGACTGGGCGATGAAAAATACCGTTTCCACGACCACGACAAACTGGCGCACTACGCCAACGCCGCCACCGACATTGAGTTTGAGATGCCGTTCGGCTTCAAGGAAGTGGAAGGCATCCACTCGCGCACCAACTTCGACTTGAGCCAACACGCCAAATACAGTGGCAAGAAAATCGAATACTTCGACCCCGAATTAAACGAGTCTTACACGCCGTATGTCATCGAAACCTCTATCGGCGTGGATCGTATGTTCCTGTCGATTGTCTGTTCTTCGTACACCGAAGAGCAACTCGAAGGAGGTGACAGCCGCGTAGTTCTGAAACTGCCTGCAGTTTTGGCTCCGACCAAGGTATGCGTCATGCCACTCGTTAAAAAAGACGGCCTTCCCGAAAAAGCGCGCGAAATCATGAACTTGCTCAAATTCGACTTCAAATGCAGCTACGACGAGAAAGACTCGATCGGCAAGCGTTATCGTCGCCAAGACGCCGTCGGCACACCTTTCTGCGTAACGGTTGACCACGACACGCTGCAAGACGGGTGCGTAACGGTACGCTATCGTGACACAATGAAGCAAGACCGCGTCAAAATCGAAGACTTGCACAACCTCATCGACTCACAAGTCAATATGCGCCATGTCTATCGCAAGTTGATGCAGTAACACTGCGCATCTTATACCATTAAGAGCGACCTTAGAAGAATAGGTCGCTCTTTTTTTTCACGACACGCTTTATTTACCCTATACAGTAGCGGGTTATTCGACAAAAAATCCAGATTTTTATCGAAACCTACCAATAACCCATATTTTTAAAGCATTTTTTAATACTTTACATATCATTATAATTCAACTATTTATATTAACACAAGAAGAAAAATTGTATTTTTTACAAAATAAACCTACCTTTTTAGTAGGTTATTAAAAAATAATGCTTACCTTTGCAGTGTCGACATTCAAACACAACAAACGTAAAACGATTAAAAAAGAAAGATTATGGCACAGAAAAGCTACAAATTCGAGACCTTGCAAGTGCATGTCGGCCAAGAACAGCCCGACAGTGCAACCGATGCACGCGCAGTACCCATCTACGCAACCACCTCCTATGTATTCAAAGACTCGGCACAAGCTGCCGGCCGCTTCGGACTTACCGAAGGCGGTAACATCTATACCCGTTTGATGAATCCGACCTCCGATGTGTTCGAAAAACGCATCGCCGCACTCGAAGGCGGCGCCGCCGCCCTGGCCACTGCCAGCGGATCATCGGCCATCTCGTATGCCATCCAAAACATCGCCACCGCAGGCGACCACATCGTTTCGTCGGTCAACCTGTACGGCGGCAGTTACAATCTATTGCGAAACACTCTGCGCGAGCAAGGACTTAGCACTACATTCGTCGACCCCACAAATCCGGACAACTGTGCGAAGGCGATCCAGCCCAACACCAAGTTAATCTATGCAGAAACTTTGGGAAACCCAAACTCAAACGTAATCGACTTGCAGGCTATTGCCGACATCGCACACAAAAACGGCATTCCATTCATCGTTGACAACACCTTCGCCACCCCATTTTTGCTGCGTCCGATTGAATACGGGGTCGACATCGTGGTGCATTCGGCAACGAAGTTCATCGGTGGCCACGGTTCCGTCATGGGCGGCGTCATCGTGGACGCCGGCAAATTCGACTGGGCACAGAACGACAAGTTCCCAGGATTGTCGAAGCCGAATCCGTCGTACCACGGCGTGGTGTTCACCCAAGCCTGTGGCAACCTGGCCTACATTCTCAAAGCCCGCACCACGCTGATGAGAGACCAAGGCGCGACCATTTCACCATTCAACTCCTTCTTGCTCATTCAAGGGCTTGAGACCTTGTCGCTGCGTGTGGAACGCCACGTGGAGAATGCGCTCAAGGTGGTGGACTTTCTAAAAAACCACCCGCAAGTTGAACGTGTTAACCACCCGTCACTGGCTTCCGGCAAAGAGAAAGAGCTGTACGACCGTTATTTCAAGAACGGAGCCGCCTCCATCTTTACCTTCGAGGTGAAAGGCTCGGCCGAAGACGCTAAAAAGTTCACCGAAAGTTTGGAATTGTTCTCGCTTTTGGCTAACGTTGCAGACGTAAAATCGCTGGTTATCCACCCGGCAAGCACTACACACTCGCAATTGAGCGAGCAGGAGTTGCTCGAAGCTGGCATCAAGCCCAATACCGTACGCCTGTCAATCGGCACCGAGCATATTGACGACATTATCAACGACCTGAAACACGGATTTGAATCGATTAAAAAATAACAACAAAAACATACAACTATGGCAAAGATTTTCACATCGGCCGACCAACTTATCGGCCACACACCGCTCCTCAGACTGAGCAACATCGAAAAACAATTCGGCCTCAAGGCCAAATTAGTCGCAAAACTCGAGTACTTCAACCCCGCCGGTTCGGTCAAGGACCGTATCGCCAAGGCCATGCTCGACGAGGCTGAGCAGTCGGGCCGCCTCAAACCCGGCTCGGTCATCATCGAACCGACCTCGGGCAACACCGGCATCGGACTGGCCAGCGTGGCAGCTGCACGCGGCTATCGCATCATCATTGTAATGCCCGAGACCATGAGCGTTGAGCGCCGGCAACTGATGAAAGCCTACGGAGCTGAGTTGGTTCTTACCGAAGGAGCCAAAGGCATGAAAGGCGCCATTGCCAAAGCCAACGAACTGGCCGCCGTAATTCCGAACAGTTTTATTCCCGGACAATTCGTCAACCCGGCCAACCCCAAAGCACACGTGGATACGACCGGCCCCGAAATCTATGCCGATACCGACGGCGAGGTGGACATCTTTGTTGCAGGCGTGGGCACGGGCGGTACGATTACCGGTGTCGGCCACTACCTTAAGAGCAAGAAACCCAGCGTAAAAGTGGTTGCTGTAGAACCCGCCACCTCGGCAGTTCTCTCGACGGGCATTGCCGGAGCTCACAAGATCCAGGGTATCGGCGCCGGATTTGTGCCCGACGTATTGGACACCACCGTCTATAACGAGATCATCGCCGTTCAAAACGAAGACGCGTTCGCCACAGGCAAACTCATCGGCCAAAAAGAAGGCGTATTGGTGGGCATCTCGAGCGGTGCTGCGGCATGGGCGGCCATCGAACTGGCAAAAAAAGAGGAGAATGCGGGCAAGACGATTGTCGTGCTGCTCCCCGATACGGGCGACCGTTACTTGAGCACACCTTTGTTTGCCGAATAAAATTCAGTATCTTTGTAACTTACCACCAGGCAAGTCTTGCCAGACCATCTGACAAGGCTTGCCACTTTCCAAGAAAAAATGAAAATTTCGACACGCGGCCGGTACGCACTTAGGGTAATGATTGATCTTGCCGAGCAGCAAGAAACGGGGTTCATCCGTCTGAAAGACATTTCCGAACGCCAGGAAATCTCACAGAAATACCTCGAAAGCATCATGACGCTACTCTCTAAAAGCGGTATGGTTGAAACGGCTCACGGCAAAGGCGGCGGCTACAAGCTGTCGAAAGCGCCCAAGGATTACACCGTAGGCGACATCCTGCTGCTGACCGAAGGTTCGCTGGCCCCGGTGGCCTGTATGGACTGCGTGGGTCCGGAGTGTCCTCGCAAGGACACCTGCCGCACACTTCCCTTCTGGAAATCGCTCGACAAGAAAATCACCGAGTTTATGCAAAGCGTCACCCT
>JAGACJ010000139.1 GCA_017614195.1 Paludibacteraceae bacterium | reverse complement strand
TAACCATCGACGACAACGAGGAGTTGCTTGCGCATACCGTGATTATCGCCACCGGTGCTTCGGCCAAGTACCTCGGATTGCCCGATGAAACAAAATATGCCGGACAAGGCGTGTCGGCTTGCGCCACTTGCGATGGATTTTTCTACCGCAAAAAAGATGTGGCGGTTGTTGGTGGTGGCGACACCGCCTGTGAAGAAGCGCTCTACCTCGCTTCGATTTGCAACCGTGTCTATCTCATCGTACGCCGCGATGTGTTGCGCGCCTCAAAGGTAATGCAAGAGCGTGTGATGAAGAATGAAAAAATCACGGTACTGTTTAACCACCAGACTTTGGGCTTGACCGGCGAAAACGGCGTTGAAGGCGCCAACCTTGTCAAATTCAAAGACACCGACAAAGAGGAACAAGTGCATATCGATATAGACGGATTCTTCCTCGCCATTGGGCACCACCCCAACTCTGATGTATTCAAGGATTACATCGAAACAGACGCTCAGGGCTACATCATTACCCAAGGAAGCTCGCCTAAAACAAATTTGGAAGGTATCTACGCAGCTGGCGACGTGGCAGACCCCGTCTATCGCCAAGCCATCACTTCGGCTGGGAGCGGTTGCAAAGCAGCCATCGAAGCAGAGCGCTATTTGCTGGCCAACGGGTTGTAAACCATCACAATCATAGGAGCTTCTTTTGACATCAAGCGAAAAAAAGGGATTTTTCCTTTTTTTCGCTTTTTCTTTTAGGTGAATTTCAAAATAATCTTTACCTTTGCGGCCTAATTTTATGTTATAAAACATAATTATGAAATCATTTATTCAAGTTCCTTTTCCATTCTTCTTATGTTGCCTTAAAGGTTACAACGGCAAACAATTCTCTACAGACCTCATGGCTGGCATCATTGTCGGTATCGTAGCCATTCCACTTGCCATTGCATTTGGTATCGCTTCGGGGGTAGGGCCGACCGAAGGTCTGGTTACCGCCATTGTGGCCGGTTTTTTGGTTTCGGTGCTCGGTGGCACCAAAGTACAAATCGGAGGTCCGACAGGCGCATTTATCGTCATCATTTACGGCATTATCCAACAACATGGTTTACAAGGTTTGATGATTGCCACGATTATGGCCGGTATCTTATTGGTACTCATGGGGTTATTTAGGTTAGGAAGCGTTATCAAATTCGTACCTTACCCCGTCATCGTCGGTTTTACCGGCGGTATCGCTCTCACGATTTTCTCTACCCAGATGAACGACTTTTTTGGTTTGGGTATTAAAAATATACCGGCAGACTTTATCCACAAATGGATCTGCTATTTCCAACACACAGGCGACATCGACTGGTGGTCGTTTGGTGTGGCGGCTATCAGTTTGCTTATCATCATTTTCACTCCAAAAATCTCGAAAAAGATTCCGGGTTCGTTAGTGGCCATCATTATCGCCACCCTGTCGGTATGGCTTCTCAAAACATACAGCCACTTCGAAGGTGTTGCCCACATCACCACCATTGGCGACTTGTACACCCTGCCCCAAGGCATGCCGGCACCTAAACTGCCTTCATTCGAAGTTCCTGAAGGTCAAACGTTCTTCAGCATTGTGCAAAATTTATTCCCCGCAGCGTTCACCATTGCCATGTTGGGCGCCATTGAGTCGCTGCTTTCGGCCATGGTTGCCGACGGTATCGTAGGTGGCAAACACGACTCCAACACCGAATTGTTCGGGCAAGGTATCGCCAATATTGTCAGCCCGTTTTTCGGTGGTATCCCCGCCACAGGTGCCATTGCACGTACCATGACAAACATCAACAATGGCGGTCGCACTCCGATTGCCGGTATTATTCATGCCGTAGTACTATTGCTCGTATTGCTGTTTTTGGGCAAACTGGTAGGCTTGATTCCGATGCCTTGCCTCGCCGCAGTACTGGTGATGGTCGCATACAATATGAGTGGTTGGCGCACCTTTGTATCCTTGTCAAAAGGTCAGAAATCGGATTTCGCCGTATTGATAACGACGTTCGTCCTTACGGTTGTCTTTGATTTGACAATTGCCATCGAAATCGGTTTGTTGCTGGCAATTCTGCTCTTCTTGCGCCGTACAAGCGAATCGACCTCTATCAAGGTATTCACCGAAGATATTGATCCCAATAGCGACAGCGAATTTGAACTGCACGAAGAAAAGCTCTCGATTCCCGAGGGATGCGAGGTTTATGAAATCGACGGACCGTACTTCTTTGGTATTGCCAATAAGTTCGATGAACTGATGTCGGGTCTCGGACCAAAATCGAAGGTGCGTGTCATCCGTATGCGTAAGGTACCGTTCATCGATTCGACCGGTATCCACAACCTCGAAACCTTGTGTATGCAATCGCAGAAAGAAGGTATCAAGGTGGTACTGTCGGGTGTGAAAAGTTCGGTACGCAACACATTGCAGAAAGCCGGATTCTTCCATGTGCTCGACAGCCGCTACATCTGCTCCAACATCAACGAAGCGCTCGAAACTGCCCGTCAGATTATCGAAGGATAAAAACACAGACATAACGAAAAAGGCTACCCATTGGGTAGCCTTTTTCGTATGGAATCCAATGCTTACGGCACCACTACCTTACAAACGTCGGAGCGTGTGGTAAGCAAATAGCGACCCGAGACAAGCGGCAACCGATGTTCGCCGGCATCGAGCAGATACGAGGACACCTGTTTGCCCGAAAGCGAATAGACCACTACTCGCTCAGCTGCGTCCAACGAGAGTTTGACACCACCAGCCATGCCGACGCATTGCAATGCAACAGCAGCGGTCTGTGCCACTTGCACAGGCTCGTTGGTCGGAGCCACATCCACATAGTCGAAGTTGACCCAATCGTCCCAAGAACCGGTCGAAGATCCTGCAAAAGTAACTGTATTCATACCGGCATTGAGGTGCACGTTGAGCCGTACATAGTTCATATCATTCCACGACATTCCACTGTTATACATGGTATAAGTGGTAGCATTGCCGTTATTGAGCCGATATTTGGCCGTCATGGTATTGCCGTTGCCGTTATAGGCCAACGTAATCTTATACGTACCCGCAGTTTCCACAAAAATCGGGAACGTTACATAATACACGTTCGACAAATCATTGGCCACATTTGCCAGCGCTACATTGCTGCCCATGCCGCCTACGCCCCACAGGTTCGAATAGAAACTTTGTGTTTCCTCGCCCACTGCACGGTTGGCTTTGATGATACCATATTCGGCCTCATAGCGAACCGTATTGCCATTGACCTGCAACGGAATGCGGCAAACATCGATGCAGTCGATATTGAGCCATGTTGAGGCATTGTTTATCGTTCCGGAAATGTACAATTCGTTGTCGCCTGCTTGCAATTCGAGGTCGAACAATACCACATGCATCAGATTCCATGTATGCGCAGCATTTACGGCAGGAACTGTAATGGCGTATAATTGGGTCGGAGTACGCGCCAAAATCATCTTGTCGTCGTCACCGTTATATTGCAACAGCACGCGGTAGGTGGCAGTTGTAGGCACATTGACATTGAATCGCACATAATTGATATTGCTCCAATCTGCAGCCACATTGGCCAACGCCACGCCGGAATTTAGGGATCCGACTCCGGCGCCACCCGAATAGAACGACTGGTTCTCGACTACCCCACCCTTAACGTATGCGGCTTCGCCCTCGTAGCGGGTCCAACCGCCATATTGCGGATTGGTTGCCGTAGCGATATCAAGTGTACGCGCTGTTACCTGAATGGCCGCTGACGGGGCGATTCCCACCTGCTCCACATCGATGTAGTCTTGGTTGGCCCAGTTGCTTTGCACCTCGATGGTTCCGGATATGCGAATCGTATTGTTACCCGCATTGAGCGAAACCGTGAATTCGGCCGTATTCATCGTATTCCACGAAGCACCGTTGTTGTTCAGCGTCAACGCTTGGTTGGCGCCACCGTTAACACGATACAGCACTTTCATGCCATCCGCGCCGTTTCCGTTATACCCCAAGGTAATCCGATAATCACCAGCCGAAGCGATGTTCACCGTGTATTCGACATATTTGACGTTGCTCCAGTCGGCAGCCACGCCATTCTCGGCAGTCGAGGTATTCATTGCACCCACACCCGCACCATTTGAATAGAATGACTGGGATTCTGTATTTCCGCCCGATATGCTGGCATTCTCTGACTCGTAACGCGTTGCATTTGAATTCGACTCGGCGGGGCCCAAATTGTTTTTGACAGCCGGTTTGTTGAAATAAGTCGAGGCAACATTGATGAGACCGGTATTGTTGTACGAGCTGCCCACATTGCCCCATTTGGTGCGGATATTGGCTTCGGAATCGGTCGCCACGTTGGTCGAAGACACGTTTTGGTTCACCAGTCCCCAATTACCGTAAGTGCTCACAACCTTGTAGGTCCAAGTAGTCCAGTTGATACCCGAATTGTTCAACAACGCAAGTCCCTGATCCCAGGCGGTCAGATTGTTGAAATAACAAAACTCACCCATATAGCTCGGCACATTGTAGGCTGCCGCTTTGATGGCATTGAGTTTCGACTGCATATTGGTGATCTGGCGGCCTTCGTTGTTATCATAATCGTCGTACAAGTAGTTGTGATACTCGTACATCACATTCGTCCAGTTATAGGTGGCCGGGTTAGGCAAATCGACAGGGTCCCAAGTAGCTTCCATGATGATGACATGCTTGCTGTCGATAGCCCTGATACGTTGATAGGCAGTATTGTAAATATTCCACAACCACGTATGCAACTGGTCGGCGCTATAACCCGAATTGTAGCGGTAAGTGCAATAAGGCTCGTTGAGCAAGTCGTAGCCAGCCACCGCCGGTTCGTTTTTGTAACGCGTAGCGATTGTTTCCCACAAACTGTAATATAGATTTTGATTGGCGGTAGCGTTGGCGCCAAAGAAAAACTCCGAAGCGCCTATCTTATTGTCTCCCCCGTCAACGCCCGAATGGTCCGAACCGTTTTGTGATCCGGGAGCACCGTGAAAGTCGATAATCACGTACATACCGCGCGACTTGGCCTGTTGGATGGTCCAGTCAATGTATTTGTACCAGTCGGAATACAAGTTGCCATTGGCATCGGTCAGATTTCGCCACCAAAACGGCAGGCGCACACAGTTCATGCCCATTGAGGCCATATTGTCAAAGTCGGCTTCTTTCAAATAATTGCTTTGGTAAATATCAACGATTTCGCGCATTTTGGTTTCGCCAAAACGCTCGATCAGTTTGTTGTAGATGTCGCGTTCGCAAGTGACTCCCCCCCCCGAATTGGTCGGAGTCATCCAAAATTCCTGAATGAGCCATCCGCCCAAATTGGTGCCTTTAAGCTGCACCACATCGCCTTGTCCGTAGTTTTTACGCAGATTGCGGCCGTTGGCCTGTAAGAAATCACTGTCGGTCAGCGGAGCGGCGCTCATAAGCGATACGGCCAGCCACATCGCAGCCACAGTTATCCATTTCAATTGTTTTTTCATGATATTTGAAGTTATAATTTTGTCTGTTGATGCAAAACGCAATGCAAAGATAAGTCAAAGGCACAAACGATGCCACAAGCGGATGTTCTTTACAATGCAAATATAGATTTTGCACCACCAAACAATCTATAAACAACTCATTACAAAGTGTTTGCAAACAAACCCAATATAGACTGGAAGTTAGAACCAACGTTTACGACAGTATTACGCAACCGCCTACTCAACGTGAAATAATCAACGGTTGTCGACCTTTTCGGGATACAAGTCGTGCTGTTGCAAGCGGAATGCAGCCATTTCGGCATACGGTGTTCCGGGACGGCCGTAGTTGCAATAAGGGTCAATGCTGATGCCTCCGCGTGGCATAAATTTGCCCCAAACCTCGATGTATTTGGGGTCCATCAACCGTATCAGATCTTTCATAATGATATTGACACAATCTTCATGAAAATCGCCGTGGTTTCTGAAACTGAACAGATACAGTTTGAGTGATTTGCTCTCCACCATCTTCTTGTCGGGCAGATAACTGATGTAAATCGTGGCAAAATCGGGCTGTCCGGTAATTGGGCAAAGCGAAGTGAATTCGGGACAATTGAACTTAACGAAGTAATCGTTTTCGGGATGTTTGTTTTCGAAAGTTTCGAGTACCGACGGATCGTAATCAGTCGGATACTGCGTATTTTTATTGCCCAGTTGTGTCAGCATAATTATTGGGTTATTTGGAGTTAAGACGATTCATATACTGCTCATATCCCCGACGGCGCAAGGTGCATGCCGGGCAGTGGCCACAACCATCGCCCGCGATTCCGTTATAGCAGGTCAGTGTCTTGGTGCGCACATCCTCGAGGTGCCCCAATTTGTCGGCCAATTCCCATGTTTCGGATTTGTCGAGCCACATCAGCGGTGTGTGAATCACAAACTGGTAATCCATGGCCAGGTTAAGGGTTACACCCAATGATTTGACAAAGATGTCGCGACAATCGGGATAACCGCTAAAATCGGTTTCGCACACGCCTGTCACCAAATGGCGGATGCCTTTGCTCTTGGCCAGTACGGCGGCAAATGTCAGGAACAGCATATTGCGTCCCTCAACCAAACTGTTGGGAGTCGTACTTCCGTCAGGAATGGCTTCATCAACGGCTATTTCCTTACGAGTCAGCGAATTGGTCGTCAATTGTCCCAACAGCGACATGTCTAACACATGGTGTTCCACCCCATACTCGGCGGCTATGCTACGGGCACAATCAAGTTCGTGCAGATGTCTTTGTCCGTAATCGAAAGAAACCGCCACCACAGACTTGAACTTTTCCAAAGCCCAAAACAGACAGGTGGTAGAGTCTTGTCCACCACTGAACACCACTAAAGCGCTTTCGTTTTTAAACAGTTCGGCATTCATTCAAAAGCACCCATTTTGAGACGCGACACCTCTTCTTCGGTCAAATGACGCCATTTGCCACGAGGCAGCATGTATTTGGTCAGACCGGCAAAATATACACGATCGAGTTTCTCAACCTTATAGCCCAAATGTTCGAAAATACGGCGCACAATGCGGTTCCGACCCGAGTGGATTTCGATACCGACCGACATACGCTTGGTATCTTTCACATATTCGAGGGCATCGGCGCTAATCGGTCCGTCTTCGAGGTGGATTCCTTCGAGAATTTTATTGTAATCTTCTTCGGCAAGCGGTTTGTCCAAGGTTGCCTGGTAGATTTTCTTCTTTTCGAAACGCGGGTGCAGTAATTTCTGAGTCAGTTCACCATCGTTTGTCAGCAATAGCACACCGGTCGTATTGCGGTCGAGGCGGCCTACCGGATACACTCGCTCGCGACAAGCGCCACGAATCACGTCTATGACCGTCATGCGGCCATGCGGATCATCAACGGTCGTCACCGTATTGGCTGGTTTGTTGAGTAAGATATAGACTTTCTTTTCGGATTGCACCAATTGGTCGTGAAACATCACACGATCGGTCGGTTTCACACGGGTTCCCAATTCAGTCACCACCTCGCCGTTAACCTTAACCACTCCGGCTTGGATAAACACATCGGCCTCACGCCGCGAGCAAACACCAGCGTTCGACAAACAGCGGTTCAAACGGATTGTACCATCGTCGGCCACCTTCTTGACTGGTTTTGACGCTGATTTCGGCCGGGCATTGCGTCGCGGTTGTAACTTGGCGTCACTTCGCGTCCCCGCCTTTGCGGCTGGTTTTGCACTTCCGCCTTTGGCAGTTCTGTTATTGTTGGTTTTGTTCATCATTGTTTCGCAACGATTTTTCCAATTCCACGATTTCTTTGTATAGGGTATCCAAACGCGCTTTTGACTTGTCGAGAGCAGCTTGCATCTGTTCTACAAGCGGATTGTCCTTTTTCGACGATGTCGAGAGGAATCCGATATTGTTCTCTCTTGTCTGAATATCGCTTTTCAGGGCGTTGTACTCGGCACGCAGTTTGTCGATTTTTGACACTGCCTTATCCCGCAAGGCTTTTTCGGGACCGTTTTGCGCCTTCTCGCGCTCAGCGAAGAAAGCATCGGCAGCCGCTTTGAAACGGACTGACAACGACTCCGATTTTTTTCGGGCCACATTGGCAACAGTTTTCCATTCGTTTTGCAATTCGATAAACTTGCGGGTGGTTTCCTTCCACGCCTTGCTGTCTTTCAGCGCCTCGGCCTTTTCTACCAATTCAGCCTTTTTGGCCAATACCTCGCGCATATCGTCTTTGGCCTTGCGGTAATAAGCGTTTTTGGCGGCAAAGAACGCATCGCAAGTATTGCGGAAACGCTCGTACAATTCGTTGGCTTGTTTGCGAGCCGAATATCCGGTCTTTTTCCACTCTGCCTGCAACGCGGTAATTTGGTTGGTCAGCTCGTCCCATTCCTTGCGCGACGAAACATTCTCATACTCAATCTGTTCTATACGTTCGCACAAATCAGTCTTTTGCTGCAGCGCTATCTTTTCTTCGTTTTTACGTTCCTGATAGAATGCTGCGTGTTTCTTGTTAATCACCGTCGAAGCAGCCTTAAAGCGTTCCCAAAGGGCTTCGCGCTCACTGCGGGCGACCGGTCCGATTTCGCGCCACTGCTCATGCAGACTCTGCAGTTTTTGCATGGCCACATTCATACGCGGCTCCTTGTCCAATTCTTCGGCACGCTCACACAAGGCTGTCTTTGCATCGAGATTCTTCTTGAAGTCCAAATCACGCAAATCATTGCTAATACGCACAAAATCATAAAATTGTTCCAACAAAGACTGATAACGGTGAATGAGTTCGTTGTACTGATGGGCAGCCACATCTCCGGCATCGCGCCATGTCTGTTGCAATTCGCGCACCTTGGGAAATGCCTTGTCCACTTCATCCTGATTGTCAACAATCGTCTGCAAATCGTCAATCACTTTCTTTTTGAGCAAATAAGCCCTTTCTTGCGCTGCCTCACGACGGGCAAGCTCAGCAGTACGCTTTGTTTTGTATGCGGCCAGTAACTCCTTGAATTGTGATTCGTAACTGTTTTCGTAAACAAAATCCTCGGCATTGCCTCCATTTGCCACAAATTCGTTTTTAGTCTGCTCACACTCTTCCGACTGCAATTTATAAAACAAGTTCTTTAGGCCGACAACTTGCTGATGTACGTTATCCTCGGTAGATTCCACCACCGCCTTCAACCGTTCCACAATTGCAGCGAAGTCCAAGCGTTCTTCTGATGATTGATCCATGATTGTGCTGTATTTTGATGCAAAATGCAAAGTTATAATTTTTTCAGCAATAGCACGCAAAAAATCAAAAAACAATATCACCCGCTTATTTTTAGAGGAATGTATTTCGATTTTCAGCGGAAATTCATTACTTTTGTGATTTCATTTTCAAAACAGCATTTAATCTTTTAGAATAAAAATATGAAAGTAATGAAATTCGGCGGAACATCCGTAGGTTCCGTAGAAAACATCCAACAAGTAAAGAAAATTGTTGAAGCGGTTAACGAACCGGTTGTTGTAGTAGTTTCGGCTGTGGGTGGCATCACCGACAGACTCCAAAACACCGCCACCAAGGCCAGCATAGGTTCGGACTACACCGACGACTACAAATTTATTTGCGATGTTCACCACACCATTATCAACAAAGTTTTGAACGGCGCACAAGCCGAAGAGGCGTTGAAAGACACAGACGCCTTGCTGGCCAAACTGGGTATGTTGTTGGCCGAAATCGCCCAATCGCGTACATTGGCCGACAATCGTTTGGCTGAAGTCCTTTCGTTTGGAGAGCGCATTTCCTCGCGTTTTTTGTCTAAAGTGCTCAATGCCGAGTACAAAGACGCCTTGTCGCTGATTCAAACAAAACAGTCGCACAACAAGCATTTGCTCGACAAGTCCGTCACTTATCAGAACCTGCAGCAAGCATTTTCCAAACCAGCCGGACGCAGCATTATGGGTGGTTTCATATCGACCGACAGCAAAAGCGGATCCATCACCAACCTTGGCCGTGGCGGTAGCGACTACACCGCTGCCATCGTAGCTGCGGCGCTCGACGCCAACGCACTTGAGATTTGGACCGACGTTGACGGTTTTCTGACCGCCGACCCGCGTCTGGTGCACAATGCCTACACTATCGAGGAGTTATCGTATATCGAAGCCATGGAATTGTCCAATTTCGGAGCAAAAGTATTGTATCCGCCTACCGTATGGCCGGTGTACGAACGTAACATACCTATTTTCATCAAAAACACCACCAACCCCACTTTTGCCGGAACCAAGATTTCGAACCAGAAAAATGCAGAAGGCAAGGCAATCAAAGGCATTTCATCCATCAACGACACTTGCCTGATTACCCTGCAAGGCATGGGTATGGTCGGTGTGCTGGGCATTTCATCGCGCACTTTCAAAGCATTGGCCGACGAGGGTATCAGCGTATTCCTCATTTCGCAGGCATCGAGCGAAAACTCAACCACTTTCGCCATTCGCAATAGCGAAGCCGACAATGCCGTAAAAGCCTTGTCTGAAGAATTCAAAAACGAATTGGAACGTGGCGAGATTTGGTCGATAACCCCGCAAAAGGATTTGGCGACGGTAGCCATCGTTGGCGACAACATGCGCTACAACACCGGTTTGGCCGGCAAGCTGTTCGACACACTCGGTCGCAGCGGCATCAACATCATTGCTTGCGCACAGGGTGCATCAGAAACCAATATCTCGTTTGTCATTACCAAAGAAAACTTACAAAAAGCATTGAATGTGATACACGATTCTTTCTTCCTCGCCGACTACCAGGCACTCAATATCTTCTTGGTCGGCACCGGTACGGTCGGTGGCAGTTTGCTCGAGCAAATCGAACATCAGCAAGAAAAAATCCTCAAACAAAACAGCGTTATGCTCAATGTTTGTGGCATTACCGATATCAACGGCTCAATTTTTGACGCCCGTGGCATTGACCTGAAACGCTACAAAGACGAGTTAAAGGCAAAAGCCCGCCCCACTTCGCCCGACGAAATCAAGAACCAGATTATTTCGATGAACCTGTTCAATTCGGTATTTGTTGATTGTACCGCGAGTGGCGCTATCGCAGCCTTGTATGAGGACTTGCTCAAAAACAACATTTCGGTGGTAGCCGCCAACAAAATCGCTGCTTCGGGACCGTTCGACCACTATCAAGATTTGAAGAACATTGCACGCCGCAAAGGAATCAAATACCTGTTCGAAACCAATGTAGGTGCAGGACTGCCGATTATCAACACCATGAACGACCTGATTAACAGTGGTGACCGAATTCTGAAAATCGAAGCCGTTCTTTCCGGAACGCTTAACTACATTTTCAACACCATCAGCGAAGAGATTCCTTTCTCAAAAAGCATCATGATGGCCAAGGAGGCCCGTTTTGCCGAACCCGACCCGCGTATCGACTTGAGCGGTACGGACGTGATTCGCAAATTAGTGATCCTTGCTCGTGAATCGGGTTACAAAGTGGAACAAAGCGATGTGAAGAAGAACCTGTTTGTTCCCGACAAATACTTCGAAGGCTCGCTTGAGGACTTCTGGAAAAACATTTCGGAACTCGACGCCGAATTTGAAGAGAAACGCAAACGTTTGGCCGCCGAAAAGAAGAAATATCGTTTTGTAGCGACTATGAAAGAAGGCGCATGCGAAGTTGGTCTGCAAGAGGTGGACATCACTCACCCGTTCTACGACTTGGAAGGCAGCAACAACATTGTGGTCATCCAAACAGAACGTTACTTTAACGACCCGATGATTATCAAGGGATACGGTGCAGGTGCCAGCGTAACAGCCGCTGGCGTATTCGGCGACATCATCAGCATTGCCAACATTCGATAATGAACAGCAAGCGCACATTGATGTTTCTTGCAGCCGTAGTTCTGACTACGGCTGCTTGCCATAGAACGCCGCCTCAAATTCCGTCAAACAAACCGACTGACAATGTAGAGGCCGAGCAGATGTTGCGTTACAATCAAATGTGCATCGAGGCTGAGCAAAAAGAAATCGCCACCTACATCGACTCGTTGGGAAAAGGCATGACCGAAACCGAAGACGGTTTTTGGATGCGCATCGACGAGCCCGGTACAGGCGACAGCATACGCAAAGACGACCAGGTACGCCTGCTCTACTCGCTCGAATTGCTCGATGGCTCTATCTGTGACGACTCGTCGGTAAGCGGTGCCAAAACCTTGCGGGTTGGCGCACGGCAAGACATCAAAGCACTCGATTTGGCACTGCCCAAGTTGAAGCGCGGAAGTGAAGCGACCCTACTTGTTCCGTCTTATTTGGCATACGGAGTCCCGGGTGACAGACATTGCGTACCATCGCGCTGCCCCATTGTTTTACGATTAAAAGTGCAATTATGAATCTCAATATTTTACGAACCTGCATTTTCGCAACGTTATTGATGTTCACCGTAAGTTCATGCAAAACAGAAAGTTACGCAAAGAAACGCAAAGCAGAGAAGGCTGCGTGGGACGAATATATCACCAACAACAACCTTGATTTGCGCGGTACAGACGCAGAAACTCGCGAGGCCGATTCAATTTATTGCTTTTCACAGACAGTACCGTGGCCTGAGAATTTGTATTTCAAGACCCCAAGTGGCGCATACCTGCGTATTTACGAGGACGACCCCGATGCCATGGCTCCTAAAACCGGCAATACCGTTATCTTGCGCTTCACAGCATACGATCTCAGCAACAACATTTATAGTATGAACACGTTTGACCGCGAGGGACAAGTAATTGTCTATACCCCGGGCAACGGTTCACCTAGTGTAGGAATCAACGAAGCATTGGCCTATTTGCATCATGGTTCGCGCGCATACGTGATTGTTGATTCAAAAATCGGCACGTCCGAACAATACAGCTCTGTGATTACCTTGCGCTACGATATCACCTCTATTTCTGTTACCCGTTAATTTATTTACCCATGACACTCATCAAATCGATTTCTGGTATCCGCGGCACTATCGGCGGACTGGTTAGCGAAGGGTTATCGCCCATCGACATTGTGAAATTCACCGCTGCATACGCCACGCTGCGTGGCAAAACACAAACCGGGAACCGCAAGATTGTAGTGGGTCGCGATGCCCGCATTTCAGGTCCGATGGTCGAAAAATTGGTGGTTGGCACACTGATGGGTATGGGATTCGACGTCATCAACATCGGATTGGCATCCACCCCCACCACCGAACTCGCCGTGGTGATGGAACAGGCACTTGGCGGCATCATTTTGACGGCCAGCCACAATCCCAAACAATGGAACGCGCTGAAACTACTCAATAGCGACGGCGAGTTTCTGAACAAGCAGGAAGGCGAAGAGGTGTTGCGCTTAGCCGATGACGAGGCGTTCACTTTCGCCGAAGTCGATGAGTTGGGACACGAAATACAGAAAGACTACACTCAAAAACATATTGACGCCGTAGTAGCGCTTAAATTAGTGGATACCGACGCTATCCGCAAAGCAAATTTCAGCGTGGCGATCGACTGCGTCAATTCAGTAGGCGGCATTATTTTGCCGAAACTTCTCAAACAATTAGGTGTCAAACAAATAACAGAGCTCTACACCGAGCCTGACGGAAATTTCAGGCACAATCCAGAACCGCTCGAGAAGAACTTGACCGACATCATGCAGCTAATGGCAAAAGGCGGCCACGACATCGCCTTTGTCGTTGACCCGGATGTTGACCGGCTGGCTCTCATTGCCGAAGATGGTCGTATGTATGGAGAGGAGTACACCCTCGTGACAGCAGCCGACTATGTATTGTCGCACACACCCGGAAACACGGTTTCGAATATGAGCTCGACACGCGCGCTGCGCGATGTGACCAAAGGTTACGGAGGCGTTTACGAAGCCTCGGCCGTAGGCGAAGTCAACGTAGTGACCAAAATGAAAGAAATCGGAGCGGTAATCGGTGGCGAAGGCAATGGCGGAGTCATTTATCCTGAAAGCCATTATGGTCGCGACGCTTTGGTCGGCATTGCCTTGATTTTAAGCCACCTGGCTCACAAACAATGCAAGTTGTCTGATTTGCGAGCCACCTACCCTGCATATTTCATGTCGAAACAGAAAATCGAACTTACACCCGAAATCGATGTTGACGGCCTATTGGTTAAAATTCAAAAGCATTTTGCCAACGAAAACATCAGCACCATTGATGGCGTGAAGATTGATTTTGCTGAAAGTTGGGTGCATTTGCGCAAGTCAAACACAGAACCGATTATCCGCATCTACTCCGAAGCGCACTCGCAAGCCGAAGCCGATAAAATCGGACAAGACATGATTGCCTTGATGCAATCCATGCTTTAATCTAATCAGAGAAAACGTTGGCTGAAGGTAGAGACACGGCTCAAGCGGCTAGTTCCACTTGATGCGTCCGACGTGTTTCATGGTTTCAAGAATACGGTTGACACGTTTCTGCACCCCTGGTGTCGGGTTCACCACCCGATAGTAACGGGGGCTCGGCAACACAGCCGCCAAAGACGCGGCCTCATAGTTGGTCAGATTCTTGGCCGAATGACCGAAGTATTTCTTGCTGGCCGCCTCGACACCAAACACGTTGTTACCCAACTCCACGATATTGAGGTACACTTCCATAATGCGTTCTTTGCCCCAAATCAGTTCTATCAGCACGGTGTAATAGGTTTCGAGACCTTTGCGAATAAAACCGGCTACCCCAGAACGCGAATGAAAGGTGAACACATTTTTGGCAGTTTGCTGCGAAATGGTGCTACCGCCTCGAATCTTACCGTTTTTGCTTTTTTGATTGTATTTGTACGCAATTCCTATTGCATTCCAGTCAAAACCATGATGACGGATAAACTTGCCGTCTTCGGAGGCAATTACAGCCCGCACCATATCAGGATCAATCTCCTCGAGCGGTTTCCACTGACGGGCAAACGGCTGGGTAGCCTTGGGTTCGACGTTCTGTCGAACAAACATCAAGGGTGTGTAATAAACAGGAACCCATTTCAACACCACGACCAATAGTATCGAAAGGATGAAATACCCCAACAAGATACGACCAATCCAGCGAAAGAGTTTCTTCATGCTTACAGCAGATGAATTCCTGATTTATCACATTGCTGACGCATATCCTCGGGCCAGATGCTGGCTTGAATCTCGCCAACGTGCGCCTTTTTGAGCATGTACATACACAAACGCGACTGACCGATACCTCCGCCCAAAGTCAAAGGCAGGGTTCCATCAACCAAACGTTTGTGGTAATAATACTGCAAACGGTTTTGCTGACCGGTAATTTCCAATTGTTTGAGCAACGCAGTCTTATCAACACGGATACCCATAGATGACAACTCCAACGCTTCGCCCAACACCTCGTTCCATACCAAAATATCGCCGTTAAGTCCCAAGAATCCATCGCTATTGGGAGTTGTCCAGTCATCGTAGTCAGGAGCGCGGCCATCGTGTTTCTCGCCATTCGACAATTGTCCGCCAATTCCCATAACAAACACGGCGCCATGCTCTTTCACGATCTTGTTTTCACGCTCTTTTGGAGTCAGCTTCGGATACATTTGGAGCAATTCCTCCGAATGGATAAAGAAGATATCGCGTGTCAAAGAAGGTTTCAATACTGGGAACATCTCGTACAAAGCATATTCAGAACGCACCAACACTGCATATATACGACGAACCACCTCTTTCAAAAACTCGATGTTGCGCTGTTCACGGCTGATAACCATCTCCCAATCCCACTGGTCTACATAGAGCGAATGAATATTATCCAACTCTTCATCAGCGCGGATGGCATTCATGTCGGTATATAATCCATAACCTTCGTCAATGCCGTATTCAGCCAAAGTCAAGCGTTTCCACTTAGCCAGGGAATGTACAACCTCGGCAGTTCTGTCACCCATATCCTTCACGCCAAATGACACAGGACGCTCCACTCCATTCAAATCATCGTTCAATCCCAACCCTTTCAGCACAAACAACGGTGCGGTCACGCGACGCAAACGCATTTCGGCCGACAAATTGGTCTGAAAGAAGTCCTTGAAAAATTTGATTGCCAGTTCTGTTTGCCGCAAGTCAAGCAGCGAATGATAGTTTTTGGGAATCACCAACTTCGACATAATCGTATATTTTTTTCAATTATGGCGCAAATATAGCAATTTATATTGTCAAAATGTCAAACTTTTATATTTATTTTTGACAAAAACGCCTATATTATCGAAAAATTCAGTACAAAAAGACATTATTCAAGGAATTTGGATACCAAAACAGACACACTATCCCCAATCAGTCATTTTTGTGCAATATATTGAGTTCGTTACTCTGATTCATAAAAATTTTGCTAACTTTGCAGTCCATACCGGACCCGTAGTTCAATGGATAGAATAAAAGATTCCGGTTCTTTAGATAGGCGTTCGAATCGCCTCGGGGGTACTATGTAAATAAAGGGGATGACATTTCTGTATCATCCCCTTAAACAACTTCAGTTTTATTCCAAACGTTACAAACTCTTGTCAACCACAGGGCGGATAGAGTAACCTGTTCCCTTATAGTTGGTTCTGAGCATAACATAGTTGGTACCGTTGTCGTAGTTGTCTCCCGGTACTAACTCTGTTGAGGCATTGCAACCAAACTGGAACGAGTAACCGCTGCCGGAATATGTACAGTGTGCTGTCCAATAGTATCCATCTTCTCCAAAATCTGCCCACAACCCGTTTGATTGACGCCGAATACCGGTCAACGGGAAGAAAATAGTATTAGTCTGTGACGGGTTAGTGAAGAAGTGGAAACCATTTTCGGCTCCGGCTGCCAATTCTGTATTGGCACCACCCATACCAACAGAAGTTGCAATAGTTTCAGAAGTAAATCCTGTAAACGCACCTGAAGCAGGAACTGTAAATCCGTATGGGCAAGGGTCGTATATGGTCTTAACAACTGTCTC
>JAGACJ010000138.1 GCA_017614195.1 Paludibacteraceae bacterium | reverse complement strand
TTGATCTTGTCAATCTGGCTGACAATCGTTTGAAGTTGATAAAGGGCTTTCAGTTTGTCTTCGACAGACATTTCTTTGTTGTCCGTTTCTTTTTCTGCCATAATTCCGATTTTTAGAAATATTGGATAGGGTTTATATCTGACTTTGCAAAATAGACTGCAAATGTAGGTATTTTTTTTGATATTAATTCAAAAAAAATCTCTTTTGTACATTGTTCCGATTCAGAATGTCCCATATCGATGAGTGTCAAATCTCTTGGCGCCTCTATCCATGCGTGATGACGGAGGTCACCGGTCAGATAGGCGTCGGCTTGTTTGGCGTGTGCCAACTCGATGAATTCGGCTCCCGAACCGCTGCAAACGGCAATGCGCTGCACTTTGGAGTCGAGGTTAGTGGCGTTGTGTCGCAATTGCCGGCAACCGAACACGTCTTTGATTTGTTGGAGCAAGTCGGAAAGTCGGGTGGGGGTGGGGGTGGTGGCAATGACACCGTATCCATGTCCGTCACCGCCGCATTCGAGCAACTCGCCGACCGTCCAGCCCATTTTGCCTGCAATGTGGTTGCTTACGCCAATTTCGGTGGCGCGGTCGAGTGATGTGTGAGCGGCGTAAATGCTGATGCCTGCGCGGACGGCTTCAATTACGCATCGGCCGGCGAGCGTTTCTCCGTTGACTTGTTTGAGCCCTCTGAACAATGGCGGATGATGGGCAATGATCAGGTTGCAGCCAAGTTCCTTGGCTTCTTCGATGGCGGCCTCGGTAACGTCGAGACAGAGCAATGCTCCGGTACATTCGTCTGTCAGCGGACCGATTTGCCAGCCACTGTTGTCCCAATTGTCTTGCAATTGGCGCGGGGCCTGCGCCTCAATGATGTCGATGATTTCTTTTATCTGGGTCATGCTTTGAATAGAATCATGGCGGATGAGGGAGGAACGGTCAGGTAATCGTTGCTCCACTTGGAAATGCCGTTTTCTCTGATTTCTTCGCCGTTGCATGCCACCATCCAGTTGTCTTTCGGTATGTTGAGCGTGATAACGTTGCGGTTCCCGTTATAGACGACCAAAATGCGGTTCCAACGGTCGCCGCCGGCGTTGTTTTCGAGCAGAAACGCCACTACACAAGCCTGCCGGGTGTCTATAAAGTGCAAGTTTTGTTGCAGCATTTCGGTGCGGGGCATTCGGAACGCAGGGTGGTTGCGACGCAGGTGAATTAGGCTCTTATAATAGGTGAACAGCGCTTCGCCCGTTTTCTTCTGGTTCCAATACAGCTGGTTGATACTGTCGGGCGACTGGTAGGTGTTGTGTATGCCTTTTTTGGTGCGCGACAATTCTTCGCCGCCATACATGAACGGTATGCCTTGCGAGGTGAATATAATGGTTTGCGCAAGGCGGATATAACGTTGCATTTCGTTTGGCTGCGTGCCGTACGGAGCCGAATAGGCCAGTTTGTCGTACAGGCACAAGTCGTCGTGGCACGATACGTAGTTGATGACTTGTGAAGGCTCGGTGGCGTATGGTGCGTTTGAGTAATTGAGCAGTCCGTAGTGGATACGGTCGTGCGGTGTGGCGGCTACCACCCCAAATTTGACGGACTCGTCGTATCCTTGGTGTCCGGCGGCAAAACCGCATTCGTGGGCATTGGCCCAAGTGCCTTTCAAGGCATCGCGCAAATCGTCGCTGAAAGCGGCGATTCCGGGCATGCGGTCGAGATGTTGCTTGACGGCGCGCCATTCGTAGGGCAGAGGTGAGTCGCCGGCCGTCCAGCCTTCGCCGTAGATGAGCATGCCCGGCTCGATTTCATCGAGCGCGCGACGCACTGCATTCATCGTTTCGATGTCGTGGATGGCCATCAAGTCAAACCGGAAACCGTCAACATGATATTCGGTCGCCCAGTATTTGACCGAATCAATGATGAAACGTCGTACCATGGTGCGTTCCGAAGCCGTTTCGTTGCCGCAACCCGAGGCGTTCGAGTAACTGCCGTTGGCATTTTGCCGATAGTAATATCCAGGTACCAGTTGGTTGAAATTCGATTTTTCGGTATGATAAGTGTGATTGTAAACCACGTCCATCACTACGCGAATTCCACGGCTGTGCAGCGCCTGAATCATCTGCTTGAACTCGCGGATACGACAGTAGGGGTCGGCGGCATCGGTGGCATAACTGCCTTCAGGTACATTGTAGTTGGCCGGGTCGTATCCCCAATTGTATTTACCGCTGTCGGGCTTTGTCTCGTCGATGGTGGCGAAGTCGAACGCCGGCATCAAGTGTATGTGGGTGATGCCCAGTTCTGTCAGGTGGTCGAGGCCTGTTTTCTGGCCGAACTCGTTGACCGTGCCGGTTTCGGTAAAAGCCAAGAATTTTCCGCGGTGCTTCATGCCTCCGCAGGGGTCTGCCGAAAAGTCGCGGACATGGATTTCGTACAAGATGGCGTCGGTGGCGTTTTTGAATAGTGGGCGCGTGTCAGTGTCCCAACCGTCGGGGTCGGTGCGGCGCATGTCAATGATGGCGGCACGCATACCGTTCACACCTACAGCCTTGGCATAGATACCGGGTGTCTCTGCCAGCCACTCTCCGTCGTGTTTGGTTTGGAATGTATAGAATTTTCCCATCAAATCGGCTGTCACTTCAACCGACCAGGTCCCGTCCGACGCGGGTTCCATCGGGTGTATGGCAAAAGCGGAGCCTCCCAATCCCGTGTCGTAGAGACGCAGTTTGGCCGCTTCGGCCGATGGAGACCAGATTTTAAATATGGATTTCTCAGGCGTGTAAATCAGTTCGAGGTCTCCGGCTTCGTATGCGGGATATTCCTCAAATGAGTTGTATTGCACGTGATCAGACATTTCGTTGGATTGAATGTAAATGATTGCAAAGATACGACTATCTTGCCAATTTTGTGGTAAAGTCGCGACATTTTTGTTTTGCAAAACAGCCGGAAATGTTTATATTTGCATAATAAGAAAATAGAGACAGTCGTATGTTTGTGTTAGATCCTTGGCATTGGTGGCTGATTGCAGCCATTTTGCTGGTAATATTAGAGTTGCTGACGGCCGGTTTCGGTGTGATTTGCTTTGGTATCGCCGCATTGTTCTCGGCGATTGGTGCTTATTTCGGCTTGAACCTTACTTGGCAGTTGTTGATTTTTGCCGTCGTTTCGGTATTGTGCCTGATTTTTGTACGTCCATTGGCACTCAAATTCCTGACACGTAACGACAAAGAACTGAAAACCAATGCCGACGCATTGGTAGGACGTGTTGGAGTGGTGTCTGAAGACATCGATCCGACGGCGCATACCGGTCGTGTGGTCGTCGATGGCGATGACTGGAAAGCGATTTCGGATACCGGAGAGGTGATTGCCAAGGGGGTTGATGTCGAGATTGTTTCGCGCGACAGCCTGATTGTGACCGTAAAGAAAGTACAATAATTAAAAATATTTTTTATGACAGCTACAACTATTATTTTACTCATACTGGTTTTTCTGGTATTGATGTATGTTTTGCGCGGTATCAAAATCGTATCGCAGTCCGAAACCATTATTGTGGAACGGCTTGGCCGTTACAACCGTACGCTACAAGCCGGTATCAATGTGATTCTGCCGATTGTGGAGCGTGCCAAGGAAACGACGGCCCGCATGCCGTCGGGTGCTGTACGCATGGTTTCCCGTATTGATATGCGCGAGCAGGTGTATGACTTTGATAAGCAAAGTGTGATTACCAAGGATAACGTAATGACCGAGATCAATGCGTTGTTGTATTTCCAGGTAGTCGATCCGGTCAAGTCGGTGTACGAAATCAAGAATCTGCCGATGGCCATCGAAAAACTGACGCAGACCACTTTGCGTAACGTTGTGGGTGAGATGGAACTGGATGAGACGCTGACTTCGCGTGACACCATCAACTCCAAGCTCCGTTCGGTGCTCGACGATGCCAACATCAAGTGGGGTGTCAAGGTGAATCGTGTAGAGTTGCAGGATATTACGCCTCCCGAAAGAATTCGTTTCGCCATGGAAAAGCAAATGCAAGCCGAACGTGACCGTCGTGCCGAAATTTTGAAGGCCGAAGGCGAAAAGCAGTCTGCAATTCTGAAATCGGAAGGTGAGAAAATGGCCGAGATCAATGCGGCTGAAGCCGAAAAACAGGCGCGAATCCTTACAGCTGAAGGTCAAGCCAAGGCACAGGTGCTGCAAGCCGAAGCAGAGGCACAAGCCATCAAGCAGGTGGCTGACTCTGTCGCCGCTATCAAAGGTGCAGATCCCGTCAACTATCTGTTGGCAATCAAGTATATCGACGGCTTGAAGGAAATGGCCGCCGGCAATCAGAACAAAACTGTTTACATTCCTTACGAAGCTACCGGAGTGCTCGGTTCTTTGGGTACGCTGAAAGAAATGTTCAACAAGGCGTAATCTCCCTGTTTTAACCTAAAACAGAAAAGGGCGTCTCAAGGACGCCCTTTTTCTATTTGAACAGCTTTTGGCTGAACTCGACGAAATACTCGCGCCAGTTAATCCAAAGGTGACCTCTTGTAGATTCGACGTAGGTGTGTTGGACTTGGCGTTTGTTGAGCTCGATGTCGAAATTGCGGTTTAACTCATACAAAAAGTCGGCTGTTCCGCAAGCCATCCAAAAGAGTTTGTAGCCAGTTTGCTTGAGATAGTCGTATTTGAAATCCAAATCACTGTATGCAGAAATGCCCGAATTCGCCAGATTCGGGTCCAGTCCGGCCGAAAATAGCCCGTAATAGTCAAACAACTGCGGGTGGTTGAGGCCGATGAGCAGCGTGTGAAACCCACCCATTGAAAGTCCTGCAATGGCGCGTCCCGCCTTGTCGGCCTGTGTGTTATACCGTTTGTCGACAAAGTTGACGATTTCGGGGAATGACTGTTCGTAACGACCGTTTTTGTAATCTGGTAATAGGTGCGTCATCAAAGGACGGAAACTGGTGTTTTCGGACGTTTCGCCCGAAGCTGCCGGTTTGCTGATGGTGCCATTAGGCATAACCACGATAAATTCTGCAATCTTTTGCGCTGCAATCAAATTGTCCATGATGCGGTTGATTTGCCCTAAATCCAACCATGCGTTTTCGTCACCTCCGCTGCCATGCAGCAAATAGAGGACAGGGTAGCGCTTTTCGCCGTTCTGCTGATACGAAGGAGGCAGGTACACCTGAAGCCGGCGTTCCGACTTGGTTTCGGCCGACGGGTACCAGACCGTTTCGACCGTGCCGTGCGGTACATCGTGCACCTGATACAAATCGCCATATCCGCCGTTTACATAAAAAATGCTGAAAATGTTGCCGACATCGCGACGGCAAAACGGATTGGCCGGGTCGGTTACCGTAATGCCGTCAATCACGAAACGATACATGTACATTTCTGATTTTAACGGCGAAGTGGTGAACGTCCAAATGCCGTCGGCTTTCGATTCCATGTGCATGAGCCCGTATCCGCCGCCTTCTTCCCAATCACCGAACACCTCAACCCTTTTGGCGTTAGGAGCGTATAAGGTAAAATGAGCGCAACCCAACGAGTCTATAATCGGCGAAATGACTGTTCCTTCGCGAAAGGAAGTGTTTTGCTGTGCAAATGCAACGTTAGCGATTGCTGTTGCACAAAGTAATAGGAAAAACAGACGGTGAAATTTTTTCATGGCAATTCTGTTAATTTGGTTTGTTTTTTGCAAATGTAGTCATATTTGCCGATTTGCTGAAAAGACATTGCTTTGAATGATTAAATTTAGCATTTTTTTACAGTTGAAGTGCTGATGTAGTATTTTGATTGATTTGTGTTTTTATGTTTTTGGGTTTTGCATTGTGGTTTTGGCAATTTTGTAGATGAGTAGTTGGCCTTATTCCGGGATGTAAGGCGTTTTACCGATAGGTGTGAGTTGTGTTTGAAACTTAAATTAATGTTAATATACTAATGCTCAGACAGTTATAAATTAACATTTCGTTGTATGGTAAAGCGGCCTGAAAAAGTGTGAGAAATTAATTGTTTGATATTCTATCTCAATGATTTGTAATATGATTGTAATATTTTTAGTTTTTATAGAAGAAAAATCCACTCTTTTTCCATTTTGTGTGAACAAATAGTGTATTGTTTAATTTATTAACATATCTTTGTCATGTCAAAATCGCAGAACGATGAAAAAGACGATTGTAAAATATTGGATATTGTTGATTGCCGCCTGTGTTTTTTCGGCTAATACGTTGGCTGAAAGCATTAACCAAATGGCTAATCCCAATGCAGTCGGACCTGCGATCGTTTCGGTGCACCAAAGCGAATCGCATGATGTGGTTTATGTAGAGGCAACTTGCTCTATGCCTTGCAAGGTGTTGGATGCAAATGGTCGCGTATTGTTGGAATGTGGTCTTAAAATCGGTATGACTGCAGTTCCCACCTATATGTTCAATGCTGGCGATTATATGTTGCAAGTCGGAAGCGAGACCTTCCACATCGAGTTGTAAGAAGTTTTAAGGTTTTTGTTATATGTGAAGACAAGAGACGGATACTCCCCCTGGGATTCGTCTCTTGTTGTTTTTTATCCCTTTGTAACGGACACTGACATTTGCCATAGCGCATCGTTCTCTGGAACGGGCGCGGTAATACAAACCTCTTGCTTGCTGACTGGGTGGACAAAGGAGATTTGACGGGCATGCAGGCTGATGCCGCCGTCTTTGTTGGAACGGGCAAAACCATATTTCAGGTCACCTTTGATCGGACAGCCCATTTTGGCGAGTTGGCAGCGAATCTGGTGGTGACGGCCGGTTTTCAGGTCTATCTCGAGCAGATAGTAACTGTCGGTCTTGCCGATGACACGGTAACTCAACACCGCCTTTTTAGCGTTGGGGCGTTCGGTGTCGTAGGCGTACGAACGGTTTTGCTTTTCGTTGCGCACCAAGTAATGCGTCAGCGTTCCTTCGTTGGCGGGAGGCTCGTTCTTGACCAGTGCCCAATATGTCTTTTTAAGATTGTGTGTGCGCAACATTTCGTTGAAGCGGGCGAGAGCCTTGCTTGTCTTGGCAAACACCACCACACCGCTTACGGGGCGGTCCAAACGATGTGTTACCCCGCAAAATACATTGCCGGGCTTGTCGTATTTCTTTTTCAGGTAGTCTTTGACCATTTCGACAAGCGGTGTGTCTCCGGTCTTGTCGCCTTGTACAATCTCGCTGCACGTCTTGTTGACGGCAATGAGGTGGTTGTCTTCGTAGAGGATGGTCATAAATCTCGATGTTTGATGGCTTCGTATATCAATATACCGGCTGCTACCGATACGTTGAGCGATTCGATGTTGCCTCGCATGGGGATGCGTACATGTTCGTCGCACAGCTGCATGATTTCGGGAGAGATACCTTTCTCTTCGGAGCCCATAACCAGAGCGATGGGCTTGTTGTAATCGATGGCGTCGTAGTCGCAAACGGCCTTTTCAGATGCTGCGATAATGCTTAATCCTGATTCTTTCAAGAAGTTGACGATGAAGGGCAGATTATGTTCGCGACAAACGGGGATGTTCATCAGTGCACCGGCCGAGGTCTTGATGGCGTCGGCGTTAATGGGGGCATTGCCTGATTGCGCGATGATGATGGCGTCGACGCCGGCGCATTCGCATGTACGGGCAATGGCGCCGAAGTTGCGCACATCGGTAATGCCGTCGAGTATAACGACAAACGGGTTTTTGCCGGCTTCGTACAGGGCTGGAATGATTTGGGTCGTGCGGGCGTACGCAACCGGAGAGATGAATGCCACCACCCCTTGGTGGTTCTTGCGCGTGAACCGGTTTATCTTCTCGATCGGCACTTTCACTACGGGGATGTTGCGCCCGCGTACTGTGGCGTACAATTCTTTGGCAAGGTCGCTTTGTAAGTCTTTCTTTACAAAAATCTTGTCGATTTCCTGACCGGCCTCGACGGCTTCGATGACAGCGCGAATGCCGAAAATAAGATTGTCGTAACGGTTTTCCTGCATAATGCAAAATGGGCATACCAGTTATAGGTATGCCCTTAATAATATGGTGATTAGTCTAATTCTTGTCCTTTGATGGCAGCCATAATCTTGGCTTCGAGTTCATCGGCAAGTTCCGGATTGTCGGCCAACAGTTTCTTGACTGCGTCGCGACCTTGTGCCAGTTTGTTTTCCTCGTAGCTGAACCAAGAACCGCTTTTCTTGATGATGCCGCATTCTACGCCGAGATCAACGATTTCGCCTGTTTTGGAAATACCTTCACCGAACATGATGTCGAATTCGGCTTTGCGGAATGGGGGAGCTACCTTGTTTTTTACCACTTTGACGCGGGTCTGGTTACCGATAACCTCGTCGCCGTCTTTGATTTGGGTTACACGGCGAATGTCGAGACGAACCGAAGCGTAGAATTTCAACGCATTGCCACCGGTAGTCGTTTCGGGATTGCCGAACATGACACCGATTTTTTCGCGCAATTGGTTGATGAAGATACAGCAAGTGTTCGTCTTGTTGATGTTGGCGGTGAGTTTGCGCAAGGCCTGCGACATCAGGCGGGCTTGCAGGCCGACTTTGTTGTCGCCCATGTCACCTTCAATTTCTGCTTTAGGAGTCAGCGCTGCTACTGAGTCGATGACGATAATGTCAATGGCTGACGAACGAATCAGCTGGTCGGCGATTTCGAGGGCTTGCTCACCGTCGTCGGGTTGTGAGATAAACAGGTTTTCGACGTCAACACCTAATTTTTTCGCGTAAAAACGGTCGAATGCGTGTTCTGCATCAATGATGGCGGCGATACCGCCTGCTTTTTGCGCTTCGGCAATGGCATGAATGGCCAGCGTTGTCTTTCCCGAAGATTCGGGTCCGTAAATTTCAATGACACGGCCACGAGGGAAACCGCCCACGCCGAGTGCGGCGTTCAGACC
>JAGACJ010000137.1 GCA_017614195.1 Paludibacteraceae bacterium | reverse complement strand
AGCCTGTGGGTAGGAAGCCCCATTACATTGTAATATGAGCCGACCAGTTTGTTGATTCCGATAAATCCGATCCATTCTTGCACGCCGTACGCGCCAGCCTTGTCAAATGGTTGGTAGCGGTCGATATAATGCGTGATTTCTTCGTCCGAAATTGGAGCAAAGGTGACATCTGATATGGCATGGAACGAACGCGACTTGTTTTTTGTGCAAATACAGACTGCGGTAATGACTTTGTGCGTGTTGCCTTGCAGGTTGTGTAGCATTTCAATGGCGTCTTCGCGCGATTTTGGCTTGCCCAAAACCGTGTCGTTACACAATACCACAGTATCGGCGGTAATGGCAATGGTCTTGTCTTTAAGAAGTGGTTTGTAGGCCTCTGCCTTTTGCTCGGCAATGTAGGTCGGAATCTGCGCACCCGAAAGGTTCTCGGGGTAGTTTTCGTCAGTATCGACACTTGTCGCTATAAAACTGATTTCCAAACCGGAAAGCAGTTCGCGCCGACGGGGCGATTGCGAAACCAAAACGACTTCGTAGTCTTTGAGTTTGTCGGTCAGTAACATATCAGCAATTGGTGTTGATAAGTGAGAACAGATAAAAGATTACTCCAGTCGAGAGTGTTCCTAACAGCATGACAATTTTCAGTGCAAAGCTGAGATTGCGGAAGTCGCGCATGTTTTTGGCAACCCAAAGTCCGCAAAGGCAAGCCACCATGGCCGGCATGAATACATACGAAAAACATTGGTGGGGCAGGTTGCTTTCCTCGAATGGCAGCAATGAGCAGAAATATCCCGTCAATACAACGGAGGCGACCATTAGCACCGAAGCAAACACTTTGGCGGGTACAATACCCCAGACAATCGGCATGGTGTGACATTCCATTTCGGCATCGCCCTGTATGTCTTGCATATCTTTTACAATTTCGCGTACCCAGGTCAGCAGTGCGGCAATGACACCGAAGGCAGCTGCCCAACGCATCAGATTGTTGAACGGATTGGCAAAATTCGGATTGATTTCCAATAAGTAGGGCAACACTTCGGCATATTGCTTGCGTAAATCGATGAACGATACATATCCGGTAAGGAACACGGCCATAAACACACAGAATGCAACCATGACATTGCCGACAATGAGCATGCGCTTGTAACTTGACGAGTAGAACCATAAGGCTCCTGCCATGCCGACATAGATGAGTGCCAGTACAATACTGCGTAGGTAGATTGACAAGGAGATACCGGCTACAACCCCGATTCCCATTAGGATACTGAAATAGGTCGATGCCTGATGACGTGTCACGCCATGACCCACAATGACTTTTGTTGGTCGGTTGATCTCATCGATTTTGGTATCGAAATAATCGTTGATGACATAGCCGGCCGCAGCGATAAACAGCGCGGCAATCAGCATCAAGGTAAAAATGACACCTGCGTTAGGAATTGACAAGCAATACAATTGGGCAAGCATCGGGTTGAGAACACCCCAAAACAATGCTGTAATAACGAGCCCCAAAAACAATAGGTTGGGTAAGCGTACAAGTTTAAGATAATTCATATTCGGTTTTTTGTTGAAGTTACACAATAGGTTTACCAATTGAAACAATGTTCGTTTTGCAGCCACTTGCCTTGTGCTTTGAGCACTTGTTCTATCACATCGCGCACGCAGCCGTTACCGCCCGGCAGTGCCGAAATGTAACGGGCAATGGCTTTTACCTCTACGGCGGCGTCAACGGGGCAGGTCGGAACTCCGACTCGTTGCAGTACCGGCAGGTCGGGAAGGTCGTCGCCCATATACAGAATATCGTTGTCCGACAAGTGGTGCTTGGCTTTGAAAAGCTCGTAGTTCTCGATTTTGTTTGCGGAACCCATGTAAATGTCTTCGATGCCCAAATTGGTGAACCGCGTTTTAATGGCTTGGGTCGAGGCACCAGTCAAAATAGCGATGGGGTATCCTAATTTTACAGCCAACTGCAACACATAGCCGTCTTTGATATTGGCCGTACGCATGGGCTCTCCATTCGGATACATCGGAATCGTCGATGACGACAAGACGCCGTCGACATCGAAGATGAATGCCCTGATATGGCTGAGTTCTTCCTTAAAGTTTAGCATGGTTGTAAATACTGTCGCTGATTAGTTGGTAAATTCGAGCTTTCGCGTCGTCGAGTTTTTCGATGTGCTGTTGTTGTATCTTTTTGTCGCCACGACGAGCAGGACCGGTTTGTGCCTCAGCAGGCGGCATGTCGTGAAGTTTCGCTGTCGTTTCGTCAATGAGCGGAAGCAAGTCTTCAAACGGCAAACCGGCTTCTTTGAGCAAGTCGTCCGCCAATGTACACATGTGGTTGGCAAAGTTGCAGGCAAACACAGCAGCCAAATGAAGTTGGGCGCGTTGCTGTGAATCGGCCATGCGTACTGTCGTTTGTAAAATTTCTGCGAATAATATTAGATTTGATTTTGAATATTCGTCGTTCGCTTCGATATATGCGGTGATTTTTGAAAAGTCGACAAGTTTGTTCTTTGAAAAAGTCTGTAAGGGGTAGAACACCCCGAAATGATTGGAATACGGAGCCAAAACACGCATCGGAACACTACCGGCGGTATGTGCCAGTACGCCTCCGTTAAGTGACATTCCCTGCAGACAGTCGGCAATGGCATCGTCTTTAACCGACAGCACATATAGGTCAGCGGCAAGCAGCGATTGCTTGTCGGCCGTCCAATCGGTATCCAGCAACTGACCCAGCGCACGGGCCGAAGTTTCGCTCCGACTGTACACCTGTACTGGAGTATGCCCGGCGTTCTTCAGTGCCAAACCAATGTTGGTGGCTACATTGCCTGCTCCTAAGAGAACGATGCGCATGGTGTTAAAACTGTCCCCTGTGAATCTTTTCGGTTTGCAGTCGCGTCATGTCGAACGCTCCGCGTTGTTCGGTTTTGTGACCAATGCTGATAATACATTCCACCTCGTACTTGTCAGGTATTTGCAGCAATTCCTTGACGTACTGGCTTGCCATTTTGCCTTCCTCACACGATTGGCGCAGACGCACCTGCGCCCAACACGAGCCCAAGTTCAAATCTTCGGCAGCCAATTGCAGATAAATAGCAGCGATAGAGCAGTCTTCGGTCCAGACATCGCTTTTCTCGGTGTCGGCAATCACAACGACAGATACCGGAGCGGTTGCCACAAATGCGCTTCCTGCCGGTTTGCAAGCCGCTAATTTTTGACGCATATCGGCATCGGTAACAACAATAAACTCCCACGGATTGGCACGTTTGCCAGCTGGTGCCATCAATGCGGTTGTCAATAGTTTGTCGATTGTAGCGTCATCCACCGGTTCTTCGGTGAATTTGCGATAACTGCGGCGTGTACTCGCCAAATCAAAGAATGAGGTCATATTGGTAATGGTTTCTAAATTTCTTGTTTCTAAGTTTCTGGTTTTGGAGTCGGATTTTCAAGCCCTCAATCTTTCGTTTTCTGAAGTACGTTGAACATATAGACGAAAGTCACGGTGATGGCTTGGTTTCCAGATCTGGAGAAATCCTCTCCTTTACGATCCGAAAAGATGTTGGCCAAACCGCAATCGTATCGGGCCTCAAGTTGGAACGACCCCGCTTTGCCTGAATGCAATTCGTAGCCAAGACCGGCGAAAATGCCATAGTCGAATCGGTTTTCGATGGCTTTGAACTGTTCTACGCCTCCGTCGCTGAGCGGGGTGTCGGCCTTGTCGTAAATCATGTATTTGAGTTTTGGCCCCAAATTGATAAAAAAACGGTTGGTTTTGCCAAAGTAGATATGCGAAACCAACGGCAGTTCCAGATAGTCGAGCCGGTGACTGTATGTTTCGCCCGCATCGTTGGTCGTTGACCAGCCGCGTTGCGAGTAGTTGAACTCAACTTGCAAACCGAAATGTTTTTGTATGATATAGCGTACATTGAGACCTCCCGTATAGCGCACATCGAAGTTTTGCGAGACGGAGGGCGAAAAACTTATATGAGGCCACAATGCGACACCTTGGTTGGTGCCGATTGCCAATTCGGGTTCTATGAATTTGTATTGTGCGGCCACAGGCAGACATAGGCAGCATGCGACCAAAACCAGCCATGCGCGATTCATCTGTAATATCTGTTTATGCCTTCAGAGTCAAATTTTTGCAGTATTACGCCACGATTGAGATATCCACCCTCTTGGCTCATCTTTTCAAAATAGAAATCCATTTGCATCAATTCTACGGGGACTTCTGGCAAGAAAAATCTGAAGTCAGGACCATAATTGGCAATCATTTCGGAGAAGAACAGGGTGATGTCGTAACCGAACAGTGCGTAATTCGGTATGTTTTGTAACCCCGGCATCCCGTATTTGTTGATGAATTTGGCAAAGAAACGGTGTACTTGCGGTGCGTTAAAATCGGTGTAGTAGTTGGTAAATGCCAGCATTGACCGTTCGTACACGTCTTTTAACTGGGCGTTGTGCCATTCCGAAAAACCGAAAACCTCGATGTTCGGTTCGGTGAGAAGTTTGAGTTGTTCACCGAGGTTTGTCAGCGAACCGGGTTGTGTGCTCGGCAATACCAACAGTACTTTTTTCTCGGTCAAACGGGCAATAGAGTCGGCTTCGATTGCGATTTGTGCATCCGAAATCTTGTGAAAAGGCAGATTGGCCTCTTGCAAATATGCCACGAGTGTGTCGGCAAAAGCGAACTTGTCGGCTTGGGTTATCTTTTTAGGCTCAATGATGACGGTTTCGTAATCGGCCAAAGATTCGACGTAGCCGTCGGCCATCACTTCATACAATTCTTTTTGCGGGCTTACAATCTGGAAAACATACTTGTTTTTGAGTGTTTCTGCCGTGTTCGAAGCAAAAGGCACCACCATGGGAATATGGTATTCGGCTGCGAATTGCGATACCAATACAATTTGGTTTTGGTAGGCGGGCCCGATAATTAAATCGACATGTTTAAGTTGTTCATTGTTAAGAGTCTGCTTAACTTGATTGTCGGATTTTCCCATGTCATAGACATAGAAGTCAAAGCTGATTCCGTGGTTCGTCAGCGAGTCGGCAGCCAACAAACAGCCTTTGTAGAATTCGACAAAACGATCCATGCTTTGGTCGCGTTCGGTAGCGTCGAGCGCAAACGGCATCAGCACGGCAATGTTGATATGGTTTTGCGGTTTTTGCTCGGCAAAGGCAGCATCAGGATCGTAGAAACGAACCTTGTGATGCAAACTGTCAGTGGCCAGCGTATCGGCCGCTTCGGCGGTTTGCGTACTGTCTGGAATGCCAAACGCCTGATGAGCCAGTTGTTCGGCTTTCTCCCGTTCGGCTTGTTCGCGCTCGGCTTCCTTTTGTCTCTTCTCTTGTTCGCGTGCAAGTTTTTCGGCTTCTTTTTCCGCTTGTTTGCGAGCTTTTGCCTGAGCTTTGGCATAGTCCGGGTCGGGAACCACCAGTACGCTGCCTGTCTGCAGTTGGGTGGCCCAGGGATTCAACTCCAATAGTCCGTCAACTGTAGTGCCGTATTTTTTCGCCAAACTGTAAAGGGTCTCTTTCGCTTTTACTACATGGGTGGTGTAACCGGGATCCGAACCCGTTGGACGCTGGCCAAATGCTTTTGAAACAGCATTCTCTGCATGGGTGGCAACGGGTTGGGTGGGGGTGTCGGTTGCAGGCTTCGCCTGAGTGGTGGCTTCGTGGATTTCTGTTTTTACGGGAATACGCAGGGTCTGACCTAATTTCAGTCCGTTCTCGCTACCGGGATTAACTGCAATGATTTCGCTGACAGGTACGCCGAACCGGCGGCTTGCCGCATACACGCCTTCGCTTTTTTGTACTGTATAGATGATGTAGGTTTTTCCGTTCTCCTGCACGGTGGGGTAATCTTGTGCTTTTAACACACCCAAGGAGCATATCATCACCAATAACAAATGGAATTTTTTCATATTCAAAACGTTAAGTTGTCTTTCGCGTTTTGTCCGCTTCGGCACAACATGTTGCAAAGATATAAAAGTTTTGGCAGATTACCGTAAAAGCACTATCTTTGAGACCGTCAAAATTTATTAACAATATGAAAAAACTCCTACTGACACTGTTTGCAATGTTTGTCGCATTGGGTGTGTCAGCGCAATTTACCATATCGGGTGTCCCTGTCGACACCACTGCCGTACAGGCTGACATTGATACAGTTTTTGTGGTTGACGGTACGGCAGGCGGCCGGTTGTCGTTTTCGGACGGTCTTACACACAGCGCTTTGCGTTGGTCTTCTTACGACTTGGACGGTAATCTCTCCGAAATGTTAAATGTGTCGGACGCAGAAGAGGCCGTGATTGATTTGCTTGACGTGCCGTCGATAGGTTATCAGTTGGTGATTACCGACGATGATGTACAGACCATCAAGTGGGTGTGGGTGTTTGACTATACGGCTTATCCGATGCAACTTAACGGAATTACGGTTGACAGCGATGTGTCGGACCGTTGCCACTATCTGCAGCTTTTGTTTGACTACGATTGCGACGAAATGTTGTTCGACTCGATTGGCGGCAGCGCCTCGCATTTCAAACTCGACCGCTATTTTGTCCTGACTTACGATTCGACCTATTATTCCGAAGGGGCCTATTTGAGCGAAACTGTGTCGCGTATTGTCCCTGTGGTCGAATATTATGCCATCGAGTCTCCATTGGATGACACGGCGTACGAGTTGAAGGGTGACCGGTTCGCCGAGTCTTTTTCGCGTGCGCAAACGGTTTCGACCGATACCTTTGAAGCCATAGCTGTTGCCATTCAGCCCGAGGCCTCGGTGCGCGAACGCGATTCCAAGAATGAGCTGGATCGTGATGTCTCGACCAATTTGCGTATCAGCGGTTCGGCTCCGTTGAATGTCGAGATATTAAGTCATGCGTCGCCGGCAGCGTTTTTCTATAACTGGTGTCTGACGACAGACCGCAATTTTGAGTATTGCGAGATTGAGCAGCTCGATACGGATTATCGTTATACGTTTACCGAAAAGCAGACTTATTATTTGCGTCTGCAAGTAACGAACAGCGCCATGTCTGACGATAGTCTGGTGACTTGTCTGCAAGAAAAAATCTATACCATTGATGTGATGGAGTCATCGCTCGATGTCCCCAATATTTTTACGCCTAACGGCGACGGTATGAACGATGTGTTTAAAGTGGCTTATCGCTCTTTGACCTCATTTAAGGCGCGTGTGTACAATGTTTGGGGACGTTTGATTTATAAATGGGATGACCCTGCCGACGGCTGGGACGGCACCATTGGCGGAAAACCTGCCGCCGAAGGCGCATACTTTTATGTCATCGAGGCCACTGGTGACGACAAGGATGAGAAAGGCAATCCAATCAAGTATTACCTCAAAGGGGATATTAACCTGATTAGGTAAGAATAGTGTTTTTATCTTTTTTCTATCTAATTATTCGTATGTTATCAGAACAAAAAAAAGCTAACGAAAAAATAGTGTTCCGATTGTTTTATGTTGTGTCGGTACTGTTCTTTTTTATGGTATTCCCGGTACAAGCACTTGCGGGAACACACCGTGTGAAAGTGGAGACCGAGCCGCTGTGGCTCGATGATTTCGGACATTTTACGGATGCCAACACCTATGTGACCAAGGATGTGGACGGGGTTCAGCGTACCTATCCGGGCTATTTGACGGACGAAAACGGAGATTACTGCAATATTGCCAATTACATGAGTGCCGACCCCAATTTCTTTGTCAAACAGCACAATTTTGCCGGCTTGGACCCGCTGTTCGGCCCGTACGACCATGACAACTGCGCCGCCGACGGGTACAAACACTACGCCTGTTGGGAAGATTGCAACGGCATTCGTGTCGAAGACGGCTATTATGCCATTTTGGACAACCCGAACACCGCCAACTGTGGTCGGAGCGACCGCGATTATTGGGACGGCGGCGACCATACCGGTACCCGCAACGGCGGTATGCTTTTAGTGAACTGCAGCAACGACAGCAAGGGGGCGATTATTTACGAACGCGAATTGTTGCTTTGCGACACGTGCGAGCACCTGCGGCTGTTGTTCTCCGCCTATGTCAGCAATGCCAGCATTAAGACCAGCACAAAACCGGTGAACATTCGTCTCGACATTCTCGATGAGAACAAGAACCTCCTATATTCCGCCACTTCGGGCGATGTCGCTACGAGCAGCGACGGGGGGTCGTGGACGAACATGCGCTATTTGTTCGAATCGGCGGGCCACAAGAAATTCATCTTGCAACTGGTCAACAACAATCCCGGCGGCGCCGGCAACTATGGCAACGACATTTTGCTGGACGACATTTCGGTTTCCATCTATAACGAGGTGGAAGTGGAGGAGCCTCAAGAGGCCGAAGAACTGTGGCCGACGGCGTTTACGCCCTTCAAGGCCGACGGCCGCAACGACGAATTCCTGTCGCCAAAGACTCCCGGCCGACAAGAACGCGCCAACTGGACGCTTCTGGTCTTCGACCGCGAAGGCCGGACCGTGTACGAAGGCAAGTGCGGCTGGGATGGCAAACGCAACGGAACGCCCGTCCTCCCCGGACAGTATTACTACATCGTCCACTTCCCGAATGGCGGCTCACACAAAGGCTCCGTCCTCGTAGTCAAAGAGTGATGTGAGGTTCTACCTCCTGACGATAAAAAATCCCCAACACTTATTTGGTGCCGGGAATTTTTTTTGGGGTGAGGAATTGCGTCTTATCGTTTTACAATGCGGTAGGTGCCGCAAGGGGTGTGGAGCAGGTAGATGCCCGGGACAAGACCGGCTACCGAAACGGGATTGGTTCCGGCTTGCAACGTACCGGTTTTGACGGTGCGTCCGCCCAAGTCGGCCATGACGAAACCGATTGGCTCAGAGGTGTTTACATACACAATTTCCATAGCGGGGTTGGGGTAAACCCGGATGCCTGCCGACTCATAGTTTTGCTCGTCAATATCCGTCAAATCAACAGGTTGCAACTGCCACAACGCCCCGTTGTTGTCGGTCTGCCACCATTGGTGCAACTGCTCGTCGAGGGTGGTGGTGGAAGTTTGTGCGTACATACCCGTGTGCTCGGCAATCAGGTGGTAATAGCCGTCGCCCTGGTTGACCAGAATGAAGCGCTGGTTGGGCGTTTCCCAATAAGGCCATTGGTGAATCACCGTGCCGGCATCTTACGAATAGCCCGACACATCGAGCCCGAAGCCACTGTGGCGCGCCGTTACCGTGTAACTGCCGTCTGCAATTTCGGTGAGCTGCCAGCGCTGGTTGTCGGTGCCGTAGTAGGGCGCCTGAATGACCGCGATGCCTTGGTCGGTGGCTCCCGTTCCGCCTTTGACATCCATGTACATGTCCGACAATTTGTTCTTCAGGTAATAAAGCCCGTCCAAGCCGCGCTCGCCGTTGGGACTGACCCGGATGGAGCTTGTCTGGTCGTTCCACTCGGCCGGTACACAGGCCATGTCGGCCGTGACAACGAGCGAGTCGCCCGTGCAGTTATAGCCTTTGTATAGCACGGCTTTGTATCCTTCCGACACTTTGACCGACGACAAATTGTTGTTCTTAATTTTGGCATTGTTGAGGTCGGTCGTGGTGTACGTGCCTACGCCAAAACCGCAGTGAAAGCCTTTGTAGTCGCAATCCACATACGCGGTGACCAGTCCGTAATTCGGATAGGTGTATTCGCTGCCCGGATCGGTGCTGAGCCCATTGCGCTCGCGAATCAGCTGGAAGATGTGGTCGGGGCGGACAACGATGTAGTCGCTGCCGAGCGATTGGGCCACGTTATAGAAGTTCTCGGGCTTGACATCGGTCCAAGGCTGCGCCTGAATGATGATGAACCGGGGCTCGTTGCCGTTCCAGCCCGCCGCCGCCGAGGCAATGTGGTTGCGCATGGCTTCTTCGCCCGTGCAATAGTTGCACGAGAGAGCCATGGAGGGCAGTTTCGAACTGAAAATGGTGAGGCCGCCCCCCGTGTTTTGCGACGTGAGGCCAAGCAGCGTGGGCGAGTTGGCGGCGTAGTTTTCGCCCGCCGTGGTGCTAATGTTGCCCGTAATCGTATTCCATACCGTGACAACGCGCAAGCCCGCCTCCCGGTTATAGGTCTCGGTCCGCTGGGTAAAGTCGGTGAGCTCGGCCTGATCGTTGTAGAAATTGGGGTAGGAGTAGCCGT
>JAGACJ010000136.1 GCA_017614195.1 Paludibacteraceae bacterium | reverse complement strand
CACCTGACCAAAGAAATCGAGTTTGAAAAGCTCGAAATTGAATTGGCCAACAAAAACATCCGGGAAATCAACGCACAAATCGAGCAAACCAAAGAGGCCCAACTGACCGCTTCGACCAACCTCGAGGAAAAGACCGCCATTTTGGCCGAGAAGAAAGAAGAGTTGGACGAAATCATCGTGGAAACCAAACAAGAGGAAGAGAAACTGCGTGACGAGGCAAAGGCCGTTGAATCGCAAATCGAACCCCGTTTGTTGCAAGCCTTCAAGCGTATCCACAAAAACGCCCGTAACGGATTGGCAGTCGTTTACATCCAACGTGACGCTTGTGGCGGTTGCTTCAACAAAATTCCGGCACAACGTCAGATGGACATCAAACTGCGCAAAAAAATCATCGTTTGCGAACACTGCGGACGCATCCTGATTGACCCGGATTTGGCTGGAGTCAGCGAAGAAGTGGAAGAAAAGAAAAAGTAACCAACCACGCATAACGCACAAGACGAAAAAACCTTTTGCCGATTGGCAAAAGGTTTTTTTATGGAGTAACGAATCTCAATTACAGGCGTTTTTGAATATAGGAGGCAAGAAAATCGGCGGTTGCGTCGATCCCCAACCGCGAAGAATTAACACAAATATCATAACCACCCGCATCACCCCACGACATATCCGTATAATAGTTATAGAACGAAGCGCGTGTTTTGTCCATCTTGGCAATTAGCTCTTGTGCCCCACTACGGTCGAGTTGCTCCACATCCATGATACGTCCCATGCGCTCCTCCATATCGGCCGTCACAAAGATTGACACCATATTTTTGCGATCGCGCAGAATGTAATTGGCGCAACGTCCCACCAAAATGCACGGCCCCTCGGAAGCTATTTTTCGAATGGTTTCGCATTGCATCGAGAACAACGATTCGCCAGACAACAAATTGTCTGCCAAGCCGAACCAGTTAGAGAGCGACCAGCCCGAAGCCGATGCCACCGACATTGGGGTCGAGGTCTTTTCGTCCATGCGCTCAAAAAACGCACCGCTGATACCGGTTTCTTTGGCCACACGCGACAGCAACTCCTTGTCGAAGTACTTACAATTCAATTTTTCGGACAACAAGCGGCCGATACGTCGTCCACCACTGCCGTATTGGCGGCCGATGGTGATACAAAGTGGTGTCTGTTCCATAACGCTAATATTAACGACGGCTTAATGCACCGCCTTGAAACTCATATCCAAACTCTTTACCGAGTGAGTCAACGCCCCTACAGAAATGTAATCCACGCCACACTCGGCATAACTGCGCAAAGTGTCGAAAGTGATACCGCCAGAGGATTCCGTCTCGAACCGGCCGGCGATTAACGCTACCGCCTTGCGGGTATCCTCTACAGAGAAATTGTCGAGCATGATGCGATCGACCCCGCCGATGGCCAACACTTGGTTTAATTCGTCGAAATTACGAACCTCTATCTCGATTTTAAGTTGTTTGCCTTTTGTTTTGAGGTAGTTCTGCGCACGACGAATAGCATTTTCGATGCCTCCTGCAAAATCGACATGATTGTCTTTGAGCAAAATCATGTCAAACAAGCCGATACGGTGGTTAACACCGCCACCGATTTTAACGGCCTGCTTCTCAAGCATACGCAAACCCGGAGTAGTTTTTCGGGTGTCGAGTACTTTGGTTTTCAAGCCTTTGAGCTGGTTGGCATACTTACGTGTCACCGTGGCCACACCGCTCATGCGCTGCATGATATTGAGCATCAACCGTTCGGTTTGCAACAGCGAAAGCACCTTGCCGGTCACTTCAAACGCCACGTCTCCGGGTTTCACCTCATCTCCGTCATGCAAAAATTGTTTCATTTGCAAAGTAGGGTCAAACGCAGCGAAAATTTCTTTGGCCACCTCCACTCCAGCCAACACTCCGGCCTCCTTGATAATCAACCGCGAAGTACCCATAGCATCAGCGGGAATACACGAAAGCGAGGTATGGTCACCATCCCCGATATCTTCTGAAAACCACAGTGGAACCAACTGTTGCAATTCCGACTGCATCTTTTTATTTTCTGACATTGTCTATTCTAAATTGCTTGATATACAAACGGTCGCCATCGCGTCTCAACAATACATAGACGCGGTACTCCTTGTCATTGGCGTCGAGTAGCGACAGCACATAAAAAGTAGCGTTTTCGCGCGTGCCTTGGTGCGAAATGCGACATGAGCGCGGACGATTTTCGGAGAAAAACGCTGTAAGGGACGTTGACATCTGACGGACATCATAGATACCCGGGGCGCCAATGCCGGAAACCTCCATCTGGTCGGTAAAATACACCGACAAGTCACGAACATCGCCACGCGCCAACGCCGAAGTCAGCCGTGTCGAAACTTCCTCTTGCGCGAATGCCGTCAAGGTAACCGACATACACAACACAGCAATTAACAGGATTCTGTTCATAACAGTTGATTTTAAACGGATTTATTCCGACCTTTGCAACAAAGATAGTAAAAAAATGAAAACAACATTACTATTGGTCGGAAAAACCACCGATGAATTTATCAACAAACTGACCGAAAATTACGTCAGCCGTTTAAAACATTATCTCGACTTTGAACTGCAAGTTATTCCTAACTTAAAGAATACCAAAAACTTAACCGAAGACCAGCAAAAAGAAAAGGAAGGCGAGTCGATTTTAAAAGCTCTTGAAGGCGCCGACACCACCATTCTGCTCGACGAACGGGGCGAGCAACCGACCTCAACCGGATTCGCCGCCCAGATGACACGCTATCAAAACCAAGGAGTCAGGCGGTTAGTTTTCGTTATCGGAGGACCCTACGGGTTTTCGGAGCAGGTGTACCAACGTGCTACGGGACGTTTGTCACTTTCGAAGATGACCTTTTCGCACCAAATGGTACGATTGATTTTTGTGGAGCAGCTGTATCGCGCCATGACCATTATCAAAGGCGAGCCGTACCATCACGAGTAATAGTACGGAAGGCCAGTCACCAACGGCTACTTGCGCTTAAAGTTTTTGCCTTTACCATTGTTGGTTTTAGCCTTGAAGTTGAATTGGAAATCGCGGGCATCGCGCAAACGGAGCGTCTCCTCGTTATAATCCAGTTTTCCGTCCGACAACAAGCGCAAATCATCGTAGATTTTCTTATCATCAACGTTATCCTTATTCCAAGCCAGATAACTTTTCTTCATTTGATTGGCCACCATAGCGACCAGCACCTGTTTGTCTTCGCCCTCGTAAGCAGCAGCCGCCTTCACAAGCTTGGGCAGGGTACGGCCGTAGTGACGGTTTGTCAAATTGTATTCGGGATACGCTAACGGAACCGGGTGAATGGTGGTATCCTCTTTTTTGGGAGTTCCGTATGGATAGTCCACATCGAGCTGATAATCAGACATCATGGCCAGGTGATCCCACAATTTGTGCTTGAAATCGTTGACATCGCGCAGATGGGGAAACAGATTGCCCATGATATTGATAATGGTTTTGACGCAACGGGTGCGCTCGGCACGGTCTTCAATCGTCATCGCATACTCGACCATCTGCTGGATATTGCGGCCATACTCCGGCAAAATCAGTTTGTTTTTCGCTGTGTAATATTCCATATATTATCCTGTAGGAGCCTCCTCCCCCGTCAAAACACTTTGTTCTTGGGAACGGAAGCTTGAAATTCTTTGAGATAAAACGGCTCAAAATAAGCCAAGTCTGCGAAGTCGCCGGTTTGAAAGGCTTTTTCGGACAAAGCACCCATAGCCGAAGCCAACGGATGGATGTCGCTTACAAACCGCGCGTTCGGATGAACGATTACCTCCGCGCACTTGGCCGCGCCATCGCCAAAAAAGACAACCGGCCGTTCTTGCAGCCACCGGTCATAGGTGTTCGCATCGACAATGTCGGGCATGGTCTCGCGGCGTTCGACCAACTGTTGGTCATAGATAGCACTGTACACCTCCATGCGACGGGCGTCAATCATCGGGCACAGCCATGCGTCAGTTGGCAAATCCGGGCATTTCTGCATCAATGCCGCCGACAAGATTTGCAGTGTTGGCAAGGTGATTACCGGCGCATTCCAGCCAAAACCCAGTCCTTTGACAAACGAGGCGCCGATGCGCAAGCCTGTATAGGACCCCGGACCCATGCTGAGAGCAATGGCATCGGGGCGAACGGCGGTTTCTTTGAGCAGTTCGCGCACAAACACGCCTAACAGCTTACCGTGATTCTGACCCGCGTAGTCAACGCGTTCAGCCACACAGCGACCCGATTCGAGAACGGCTGCCGAACAAACTTTGGTAGTAGTGTCTATTGCGATGATATGCGCCATAACGGCCGACAAGGTTTGATTTTTACGTGCAGGGGTAAATTCAGTTTCAAACTGGTTGCAAAATTAACGAATTCTACGAAAAAATCCTTAACTTTGCATCAAAATAATCGCTATCCATTATGATTCAATCCATGACTGGCTACGGCAAAGCCTCCGGACTTTACCTCGAAAAGAAAATCGTAGCCGAAATCAAATCGCTGAACAGCAAGCAGATGGACCTGTCAACACGCATCATGTCGTGTTACAAGGAAAAAGAACTCGAAATCCGGAGTCTGATCAACCGCCAATTGGAACGAGGAAAAGTTGATTTCTGTCTGTACATTGAATCAACCGCTCAAGACAACGGCGCGCAGATCAACCGCGACCTGCTCATGGCCTACAAGAAGCAGATCAGTGAAATCGCCGCCCAAAACAACATACCCGAACCCAACGACTGGTTCAGCACACTGCTCCGAATGCCCGACGTACTCAAAGCCGAGCAGCAAGAACTCGACGAGGCCGAGTGGCAGGTCGTGCAAGACGTGGTGCAAAGCGCCATCAACAACCTCATCGCTTTCCGCAAGCAGGAAGGTGCGGCGTTGGAACAGTTCTTCAACAACAAAATCAACAACATCGAGGCCTTATCGCTCGAAGTTCCCAAATATGAACGTCCGCGTATCGATAAGATCAAAAGCCGGTTGGAAGACAATCTAAAAAGCCTCGATGACAAAATCAGTTTCGACCCCAACCGTTTGGAACAGGAATTGATTTTCTACATCGAGAAACTTGATATCAGCGAAGAGAAACAACGCTTGGCCAACCATCTGAAATACTTCAGAGAAACGCTTGGCGACTCGACTTCGGTCGGCAAAAAACTTGGATTCATCGCCCAGGAAATGGGTCGCGAAATCAACACGCTCGGTTCGAAGGCTAACCAAAGTGAGATGCAAATCCTCGTGGTAAAGATGAAAGACGAGTTGGAACAAATCAAGGAGCAAGTTCTCAATGTGTTGTAATATGGAAAAAGCAGCAAAACTCATTGTATTTTCGGCTCCATCTGGTTCGGGCAAGAGTACCATTATCCAATACCTGATGCAACAAGGGCTGCCGCTGGAGTTTTCGATTTCGGCGACCAGTCGCCAACCACGCGGAACGGAGAAGGACGGCGTGGAATACTATTTTCTGACGCCCGAAGAGTTTCGCAAGCGCATTGGACAAGGCGATTTTCTGGAATACGAAGAAGTCTATACCGACCGCTTTTACGGCACGCTCAAAAGCGAAATCGAACGCATCGGGGCTCTTGGCAAGGTATGTGTATTCGACGTTGACGTCAAAGGTGGTTTGAATATCAAGAAAATGTACGGAGACCGAGCCTTAACGATTTTCATCATGCCCCCAAGCGTTGAAGCCCTGCGTGAACGACTGGAGCACCGGGGCACCGACAGCCAGGACGTGATTGAGCAACGTTTGCAAAAAGCCGAATACGAAATGAGTTTCGCCCCCCAATACGACACCGTCATTGTCAACGATGAGTTACATATTGCCCAACGAGATGCCCTGGCAGCAGTCAGGGAATTTCTGGCTCGATAGTGCAGCCGCCCGTGTCAAGTCGGTGGGATTGTTCTTTGGGTCGTTCAATCCCATCCATAACGGACATGTGGCGTTGGCACAAGCCATTTTGCAAAAAACGGCGCTGCAACAGGTGTGGCTGGTGGTTTCGCCACAAAATCCGTTCAAAAAAGCCACCGACTTGGCTGAAGACCGCATGCGTTTTGAAATGGTGTGGCTCGCTACCCGCGAATTGCCCGACATCGAGGCCTGCGACATTGAGCTGCAGCTACCACTGCCCTCCTACACCATCCATACGCTCGAAGCCTTATCGGCACGTTACCCTCATATAGAGTTCACCATTCTGATGGGAGCCGACAACTGGGTTAATTTTGACAAGTGGCACCGTTACGAAGACATTCTCGCCAAATACAACATCTTGATTTATCCGCGTCAAGGCAGTTCCATTCCAGAGCAACTGCCCGAAGGGGTGGCCGCCACCGACACCCCGCTGTTCAACATTTCGGCCACAGAGGTGCGTAACGCCGTCAAAAATTTCGAGCCTATCCGCCATCTGGTACCCGAAGTCGTAGCAGACTACATCCGCAACAACGGGCTTTACAGGTAATCCGTAATTTTGACAAATCCTTTCGGAAGATTCTGTATTTTGAATAGGATATTCCGATGTTTTTTGTAACTTTGCTACGATTGAAGTTATCCATCACTTTACCCCAACCATTATGGCATCATTCAAAATAGAAGGCGGACGTCAATTGTGCGGCGAAATCACTCCGCAAGGCGCTAAAAACGAGGCCCTTGAAGTAATTTGCGCCACATTGCTCACCTCCGAAACCGTTACCATCGGCAACATTCCTGACATTGCCGATGTCAACAACCTCATTTCGCTAGTTAGCCGCATCGGAGTTGATGTAAGACGCATTGACCAACACACCTACTCCTTTACGGCCAAGCAAGTCAACTTGGACTATCTCGAAACGGAAGAATATTACAAGACAAGCGCTTCGCTTCGAGGTTCCATCATGCTATTAGGTCCGATTGCCGCCCGTTTCGGCTATGCCATCGCCCCTAAACCGGGAGGCGACAAAATCGGCCGGCGCCGGCTCGACACACACTTCGAAGGCATGCAGAAATTAGGGGCTGAATTCGAATTCGATGCCGAAAAAGGGTTGTTCCGCATTCATGCCGACCACCTGAAAGGCTGCTACATGCTGCTCGACGAAGCATCGGTAACAGGTACCGCCAACATTCTAATGACCGCCGTATTGGCCGAAGGCGAAACGACTATTTACAATGCCGCTTGCGAACCATACATTCAACAACTGTGCCAGATGCTTTGTCGCATGGGAGCCAAAATTGACGGCATCGGATCGAACTTGCTCCATATTCACGGAGTCGGTGAGATGCATGGTTGCACCCATACGATTTTGCCCGATATGATTGAGGTGGGCAGTTTCATTGGCATGGCTGCCATGACCGGTTCGGAGTTGACCGTCAAGAACTGCGCCATCGGACAATTGGGTATCATTCCCGACAGTTTCCGCAAACTCGGTATTCAGATGGAATATCGCGGCGACGACATCTTCATCCCGAAACAAAACGGCTACACCATTGAATCATACATCGACGGTTCTATCATGACTTTGGCCGACGCTCCATGGCCGGGACTGACGCCCGACTTGCTCAGCGTACTGCTGGTAGTCGCCACCAAAGCCAAAGGCAGCGTACTGATTCATCAAAAGATGTTTGAAAGCCGTTTATTCTTCGTCGACAAACTGATTGACATGGGTGCGCAAATCATCTTGTGCGACCCGCATCGCGCCACCATCATCGGTTTGGGAGAACAGTTCAGACTGCGCGCCGCCACCATGAGCTCGCCCGATATCCGTGCCGGCATCGCCTTGCTGATTGCAGCCATGAGCGCCGACGGAGTCAGCATCATCCACAACATCGAACAAATCGACCGGGGATACGAGTCTATTGAAGACCGTTTAAACAGTCTCGGGGCCAATATCACACGATTATGAAACGAGGATTATTTGTAACAGTGCTGTGTGCCTTGTCGCTCACATCGTGCTTCAGAGACGAAGGTCCTATCGAAGAGCTGAACATCTATGTCGAGCGTTTCTTGAAATATGCCGACTCGTACGGATACAACTTTCGCGACGAAGAGCATGAACTCAAAGTGCGTTTTTCGGACTTGGATGAAGACAAAGCCGGTGTATGCTACATGAACACCTCACATCCGATTTTAGTTGAGTTCGACTCGGCTTATTGGCGCAAGATCAGTGGCAACACCAATTCCGAATATCTGAAAGAGAATCTTGTTTTTCATGAACTGGGGCACGGATTGCTGCGTCGTCGTCACGACAATGCCGAGCTGGCCAACCACGATTGGAAAACCATCATGTGCGGTGACGAACTGCCGGACGGCCGTTCGCCCAACATCAACTACCGCGGCGAACGTCGGCAATATTATATCGAGGAGTTGTTTGACCAGAACACCAAAGCCCCGGCATGGAGTACCCTCGACCCTGATTTCTCGGGCCTGGTCTATGAGCACGCCTACACGCCAGACCTGACCTCCAACGAAAGTCCTTTCACAGCGGGCCAGAGCGACTATTTCACGACAAGTGTCAGCCATCAAGGGTTCAGCATCAGCAATACCAAGAATGAAAGTGCCTTGTACGCGATCAAATACACCGATTTCGATTCGAGCAAGGATTTTCTCTTCGAAATCACCTTATCGAGCAATGCCGAAGAATACGGAGTCCTTGTCGGACAGTGCGATGTTGACGAAAAGAATTACAACGGACACTATGTCTATTTGACCAGTGAACGCCACCAAATGATTGGCGAGCTGACCTGCGCGTTCCCCTTCATCGACCTATACCACAGCGACATCGGCACAAATAGCAACAAAATCAGCATTCGCCGCGTGGACGATGTATTGTATTATTACCTCAACGACAAGTTTGTTTATCACGACAACACCTCGGACCTGCCTACGGGAGGGGGATATGTATGTATTCCACTGATGGCCCGATCGACGACGGTCATCAAACAGTTGGCCATTTACCGCAACGACCCCATGCGGCGCAGTTTCCAAGCGGTTGTCACCGAACTGCCCTGCCCGCCTTTGCGCAGAACACCGCATGACCGATAAAGTAGCCGCTTATATTGCCCAGCACCAATTGCTCGACTTTTCCAGTCCGATTATAGTCGGCGTTTCGGGAGGTGCCGATTCGATCTGTCTTTTAAACATCTTGAAGGCATTAGGGTACGATTGTATCGCCGCTCATTGCAATTTTGAATTGCGCGGCGACGAATCGGACCGCGACGAGCATTTTGTACAGGCGTTTTGCCAACAAACAAGCATACCGCTTCACTGCCGGCATTTCGACACAAAACAATACGCCGCCCGACATAAGCTATCCATTGAGATGGCGGCTCGCGAGCTGCGTTACCGCTGGTTTGAGGAGTTGCGCCAGAAAACAAACGCCCAAGCCATCGCCGTGGCGCACCATCAGGACGATTCGATTGAGACTTGCCTACTGAACCTGTTGAGAGGTACAGGCATTCAAGGAATGACAGGCATCCACCCGAAAAACGGTCATCTTGTACGGCCGTTGCTGGCATTGAGCCGTACCGACATTGAGCAATACCTGACAGACAACGGCTTGCAGTATATCACCGACTCGACCAACCTGCAAAACGACTATACCCGCAATAAAATCCGGAACCGACTGATTCCTCTCATGGAAGAAATCAATCCGCAATTCCGGCAAACGATGGTAGCAAACATGGAAAGCTTTGCCGCCACATCACACCTCTATCGCGACACCGTCGACCGTGCCAAAAGCAAGGCTCTCCAAAACAACGGCCTCATCAACCTGCCGGAAGTCAAAGCTTTTATCGAACCAAAAACACTTCTATTTGACATCTTGCAGCCATACGGATTCCACCCCGCCGAAATCAATAAGATACTACAAGGAACGACTGGCAACCGTTACATCGGGCGTAACGCCGTACTGACCCTGATACGCCAAGGAAAAGAAATTTGGGGAAAACTCGGTCCTCTACGGACAAACGAAACGGAGTGCTTGGGGTAACAGCTCCACCTCGAGCGACAAGACCGGCTCGTGCAATATGCCATCGAGTTCGGTATAAATACCTTTTTCGGAAGCAACGGTAAATCCAGCCGTACGCCAAGTATGAACCGAAGGGTGTTCTAACAGACGCCCCGTAAACAGCAGACGCACTCCTTTGGCGATTTTTGCCAGCGAAAGATTCTCCATCGCCATAATGTCGAGCATACCGTCGGTAGCATCAGCTTGCGGTGTTTGTTTGATACCTCCGCCGGTATAGCGGCCATTGCCCACCGAAACGGTATAAACCAAATGCTCCCATTCGGTGTCGGGCAAAACAAAGCGCATGGTTTGCGAGCGATTGGCAAAAATACTCATCAACACTGCCAAAGAATAAGTCCAGCTATGGCCTTTGAACAAGCGCTGCATTCTTTCGGACAATGCCACCACCTTGGCGTCAAAACCCATACCGAAAGCATTGTCAAAATAGCGGACCTCATCTTTGTCTGATCCGTGAAAAGTGATTTTGCCTATATCTATCATGGTTGTATGACTGGCAGCGAGGGCTCGTGCTGACTTTTTCAAATCACGGTCCAACCCCCAGTAACGTCCCCAATCATTGCCGGTACCAAACGGCAATACTCCAATTTCGAGCGATTCGGAACGCTGCGGCAACGACATCAGCCCATTGACCATTTCGCTAAACGTACCGTCGCCCCCCAATACAGCGATACGATCAAAACCTTGTGCAACAAGTTCTTGTGCCAAGGTTTCGGCATGACCGGCCGACTGGGTAAAGAAAATTTCAAAGGAAAGACCCGCATCCGAAAGAATTCGCCGGATTTCCTTCCACGAACTCGATTTAGAGCGGGTTCCGGCCAAAGGATTCGCTATGATTGCCCAAGTCGCTTTCACTCGACCTTGGCGTTACGGTTCGACAACCACGCATCCAAAATAACCATGGCGGTCATGGATTCGACTACCGGTACGGCGCGCAACAACACCGAGGTGTCGTGACGGCCGCGGACAGCCAGTCGGACAGGTTCGCCCTTACTATTAACCGTATCCTGTTCACGCGGCAAGGTGGCAATGGGTTTGAACACCACGCGAAAGTAGATTTCCTCTCCGTTGGAGATACCTCCCTGTATGCCTCCCGAATGATTGGTACGGGTACGAATCTGACCATCACGGTTTTCGAACACGTCGTTAAGTTCGCTTCCGCGTTTTCCGACGCCTTCGAATCCACTACCGTAATCAAAGCCCTTGGCTGCATTGATTGACAACATGGCTGCTGCCAACTGAGCCTGTAACTTACCGAAAACAGGGTCGCCCAAACCGGCGGGAACACCTTGCACACTGCAACGAATGATGCCTCCAATCGTATCGCCATCGGCTTTGACAGCCATGATGGCATTTTCGAAATCGGACGTTGCGTTTCCCACTTGAGTGATAGCAGCCTGTATCGTGCATTGCGGCATCACTTGGCGCAAAACGAGCATGGCTACTGCGCCAGCCACTACACGGCAAGCCGTTTCGCGGGCCGAAGAACGGCCACCGCCTCGATAATCGCGGAAACCATATTTCTGCGTATAAGTATAATCCGCATGCGACGGGCGGAATGTATCCTTGACATTGTCGTAGTCGCCCGAATGCTGATTGGTGTTTCTGATGATGAATCCAATTGGCGTGCCGGTCGTTTTTCCCTCGAAAATACCTGACAGAAACTCCACCTTGTCGGCTTCATTGCGGGCCGTATTGGCGGCAGAGGTTCCGGGACGACGGCGATCGAGTTGCGCTTGCACAAATTGCTCATCGATAGCCACACCAGCTGGTACGCCATCAATGACACCGCCTATCGCCGCGCCATGAGACTCGCCAAATCCGGTAAACCGGTAATATGTACCAAAAGTATTCATTCAGATGTATTTACAAAATTATTCGCATTTGCAATCGCCACCGCATTTGCAGTTGGCGTCATTGCCGTCACCGCCACAACCACACTCATTTTTGGAGCCGCAGCCGCCCTTACAGCCGCCACAACCGCCTCCGCAAGTAGGTTTGAACGCATTTTCGATTTCTTCTTGCGTAGCCTCTCGGCGTACAAGTACCTTACCGATAAAATGCAGGTTTTCACCAGCCAGAGGGTGGTTCAAATCCACCTTCACCTTGTCGTCGGTAATTTTGACAACAGTGGCGTTGATTCGATTACCTTCGCTATCCATCAAAGGAACGACATTGTTGGGAAAGATGACCGAATCATCGATTTTGCCGTCAACCTCAAAGATAGAACGATCCAAATCAATGACACTTTCGTCATCGTATTCACCGTATGCGTCAGCCGCCGGAATGGTAAAGTCGAAAGCGTCGCCTGCCTGCAATGCCATGATTTCTTGTTCAAACTTCTCAAGCATCATACCGATACCGCTGTAAAAGGTCAGCGGTTTGGCCTCGGTGGCACGCTCCATCAACTCTTGTTTGCCGTCTTCGCCGACCATCAGGTCATAGCTTACGGCCACATAATATTTCGTATCACTCATAGTCTGTCTGCTTTTACAGCGCAAAATTACAAAAATATCTTGAGTCACAGACATTTCAGCCGTCTAAAAAAGCAAAAAGAACCCGAATCGGGTTCTTTTTGCTTTTTCTGTCACAAGCGGCATTAGCGTTTGAGCGTGAGGTGACCGCTGATTTGTTGGCGTCCGTTATCGAACGTAATGAGATACCAATAGTCATCGGAAACGCACTGATGTCCACGGAACGTACCGTCCCAACCGGTTGCCGTACCTTTGTAACGTATCAAAAGTTTATGAAAACGGTCATAAATCTTGATATCGGCGTCGGGCCACGACTCTATACCCTGTATTTCCCATGTGTCACTGTCGCCGTCGCCGTTGGGGGTGAAGTATGGAGGCGGCACGAGCGGCTCCTTGGGTTGTTCATAGACCACAACGGCAAAGTCCGTCATGGGCGAATAGCAGTTTTCCCATTCAAACTGTACCGAAACCACATGGTCGCCCAATTCGGTCCACAAGATTTCGAGGCGGTCAGACCCCGACAAGTCTTCTTGTCCGTCAACATACCAAACACAGGTACACCCGGTGCACGGTTCGGTAGTGAATACCGAGCTGGTACCCACTTCGACCTCCATGGCGGATTGGGCGTACACTTCGGCAGACACCACAAATCCGGCCAGCAGGAACAATATCCGGCGTAACAGGCGTTGCATTATGTGTTTGTTCGGGCGCATCAAGGTTTATTCGTGATATATAACCGGAGCAGTCAGATTCGGGAACACGTTTACCGTAAGGGTAAAATCGGCACCGGGGCAATCGCCAGCGTAAGGAGTGATGGTATAGACCACCTGTGCTGTTGTCGAATTCGAATTCAAGAATTGGTCAGAGGCCAACGCCGAGGCATTGGTATAAGTACCAATCGTGGCATTGCCGGCGTCAGCCGTCACCCCTGCGGGAATATTGATCGACTTGATCACCCAACTCGTCAATGTCAGGCCATTGTCGTCGGTAATCGGAAGGGTAAAGCCAATAGCTTCGTTGGAACATGCCGAAGCTGTTTCGTCACCTTGCTCGGGAAGCGGATTTACGGTAATGTGAATCGTACTCCACGGACCGACACATAAATCTGCACTTGTTTCCTGAATACTCAGGTCGTAGGTACCTGCCTGCAGCCAATCGACCGAGGTCAATGCACCAGTAGCCGTATTTAGCGTGGCACCGGCGGCAGTTGAAGTACCTGTCGGCTCTAATTTCCATTCATACGTAGAGCCAGCGGTTGCGCTGACGCCGTAATTTTGCGTTGATACGCAGACCGCGTGGTCGCCACTGTTTGCATAAGGGGCTTGTGCCAAAGCGTTTGCCGTCATGATCAGGCAAATAGCCATCAGAATTCCATTTTTTTTCATTTTTCGAGTATTTTAATTATTTGTTGTTTTTCATTCGTGATATATAGTTGCCGGTAAAGGCTGGTCACACAATCCTTCGCAAAAGATGGTCGCCACGTTGGTGATGGTATAAATGCCACATTCTCCGTAGGAGTTATCACTTGCGATTACCTCTGCAATTTCGGGCGAGGCAGCTACGATCACCCGATATTGAGTTCCTGAGGTACTTTCGGCCGTCACCTGACAGTCCATCTTGCCCTTTTCGGCATTTCCCATCGACGTCCAATGCACGCCGTCGTTGGATGATTGCCACAGGTAGTATCCGCCATCGGGGAAAAACGACTCTTCGTGGCCGTTATACACACAGTGCAAATTCGTACGGCTGCTACACTCTACCGTAATTTCGTCGGTATTGTTGTCGGTCTGCAACTGAACGGCAGGCGAACATGTTGTAAACTGCAAATCGTCGAGTACAAGGTCGTTACCATTGCCATACTCACCTCTGTTCCATATTTTGATACGCAAGCCGTCAACATTTTGAGTCGTATTGACCGACAACGAGTAATTGACCCAGCGTTCCATCTCGAACACGGTCATTTCGCCTGTCGTGATGTAACCGAGCAAATTGCCGTCTGTTCCGTCCAAACCGCCTATCAACTCCCAAATTTCGAGCACAATGGTACAAGGCAGATTGGTCCGGTTGGTGATTTGTGTGGCCCACATCGAGAAATTGTACCACGAGTTGGCGCAGAAATTTCCCGTCACATCAATCTGGAGCATCTGGCTGGTTAATTCACCCACGCCAGCAGTCGAACCCGTATTGATAACCAGATAGCCGCCATCGGGATTTCCGGTATGGTCGCCCGTATAATTGCTGTTCCAACCGGTACACTTAGTGGTGGCGTCGGCGGGGTCGGCATGTGAGGCATCCCACGAATTGGATACAATGCGGTATGCACCGTCGTTGCAGCACGTTCCGATATTGGCAAAATAGTGGTTGGTCACCTTGGCCAACGAACGCGAGGTATTGTCGGTATAGCGTTGGACCGTTCCGGGAGGCACTGTACCGAAATCCTGACTCCACAACACGCGTGCCGACTCTTCGTTGGTGTCGCAACAAACAATTCCCTGCAACTCCATGGGTTTAGTCTGCACGCCATCGAGTTCGGCGTAGTAAGTATGCGGGCTAAGGTCAAGCGTAACAGTCAACTGGTGGCCACTCTCGCCCGGAATCATCTGATACTCGCCGTTACCGACGCGTTCATACCAGACATAGGAATCGGACGCCGTACCCAACGACTTGACGGTAAGCGTAACGGCCGACCCTTCGCAAGCGGAATTGGACAGGATGTTTTTGTCAAGATAAGGTTCGGGGCATCCGTAAACACGAATTGCCTTGATGGCGATGGCATCGCAATCTTTGGTGATTCGCAATGCCGGGCTGATATCGACTATGCCGTCGTTACAGTCGCGCGTAAACGAAATTGTACCTTGGCGGGCATTGCGATTGACGCCGTTGGCCTCACCACCGGTAGCACCATTATAGAGCACACGGATAGCAGAACTCTCTTGCACGCGCGGTTCGCAGGTATTGCACGCACATTGCCAACAGTCGGGCGAATCGTACTCCCAGTCAACTTCGACATAGACCTTAGATCCCTTGGTCACGCCATTGGTACGCACGGTAAGAATGGTATCGTTTTCGCCATAGAGCGGACGCGCTTTGACAACCATCCGGTTAGCTCCATTGGAACGGGCTTCCAAACGTCCGTCAAGAGTTTTGGGATTTGAGACAATAGCATAGCCGTATGTCTGATCCATAAAACCGTAGTGGCTGTAAATATCGTTCAGCGAAGTGCTTACCTGCAAATTGTCGGTAATGTCGTACCATGCCACATCGCTGAGCGAGATATGCGTATCGCCGGGATTTTTCGGCGAAAAGTTAGTGGCGACCAACAAGGTTCCGCAAGGATTCGAAACCGTTTCTGTAACCGTAATCATCAATTCGGGGTCGTTGGGATCGGGTTCGCGGTGGCTGACGTTATAAGTTAGGTCATCGCGCGAGCTGGGGTCAATGGGAACGACCGACATAGGCGCTTCGGCATCGGCGTCAAAGGTTCTGCCACTTAGGGTCAGTGTCGGATTGGTCGCATTGATCTCGGCTGAATAACTACCGTCCAAATCAAGTAGCGGATGATGGTTGGCAGCTGTCGAATTGTCGAAGTAAATCTGGTAGTTATTCAGTTTCTCGACACCAGTGGCGCAGTCATTGTAAAGATACTTGTATTGTACGGTAAAGTGATCCAATTGGTTGGTGTAACGGAAGCGCACACGTACGCCGGCAACGGGTGTGTCCCAACCTTGGTAATTGACATCGAGGTATTCGATTGTGGCAAATTCGTCGATGCTTGCCGATCCTGCCGTATTATTCCGGATAGGAGCCTCATCGTAGAGTTGGCGTTCGACTGGTGGATCGGCATCGGGGTCTTCCAGTGTCGGAAGCGTGGCAAAACCCCAGTTGGCGTTGCGTCCGGCAATGGGGTGCGAATTGGTGATATCTTTGTATGCCTGAAAGTAGAATCCGGCCAGTGATGCGTCAGACCCCGGATAAGGCGTCATAATAAAGGTAGCCCAATGGTTGCCTTCGCCATCGTCTTCGGTAGTCATCGAGAACACAAAACGCTGCAATGCCATGTTCGTATAACCGGGATTATCTCCTCCGGCACGATACACGCCTCCCATGATATCAGCAGCCGTTGACGACCCGACAAACAAGAGCAGCACCAATAATATGAATGTGACTTTTTTCATTGTGTTCGCCCACAAAAATATGGGATAATTTTGGCTTTTACAAATATTTGCACAAAAAAGTGTGTTCGTACACACATTTTTAACATTTCGAAGTTTCTACAACTACTTAAAACAGACTTTGCTCCGAAATGAAGGCAAAATATCTTAATATATGTGCTTTTTTGCGTGTTTACGAACGAATTTTCGTAACTTTGCCGTTTGTTGTATGAAACAGTCTCTGCACATAGTTTTGAGTATGGTCTTGGTTTGGTGTGCCACGACTACCGTCATGGCACAGTCCAACATGGACGTTCTGCCAGACACTACAGCTACGAACGTGACAGCAACAGATTCTACAGGACAAACTTCAACCACTCTTGCATTTCCATCTTCGAAAACCGACTTGCGCAAACAGAAACTCATGCGCAAAGCCGACAACTCGCAGAGAAGTCGGATTCCAGTCAAGAAAAAACGCAATCCGGGCGCAGTCGAAACCGACATTATCTATTCTGCCAAAGACTCGATTGTCATGGAAGGCACCACCACCGCCATTTTGTATGGCGACGCTTACGTCAAATACGAAAACATCGAGCTCAAAGCCAACTACATCCGCCTGCGACTCGACAGCAGCACCATATACGCCACCGGCACGATCGACAGTACTGGTGAGATGAAGGGAAAACCAGTGTTTTCTGACGGAGGAGAGTCCTACGAATCGGAGGCCATGCAATACAATGTCAAAAGCAAGAAAGGATTGATTTGGGGAACGGTCACCCAACAAGGAGAGGGATATATTACCAGTGGAAGGACCAAGAAAATCTCTGAAGACGAGTTCTGTCTCAAAAACGGAAAATACACCACTTGCGACCAGCATGAGCATCCGCACTACTATTTTGCACTGACCAAAGCAAAACTCAAAAAGGACCATTACGTCGTTTCGGGTCCGGCTTATCTCGTAGTCGAAGACATTCCGCTACCGCTGGCGGTCCCGTTCGGTTACTTCCCCACCAACGAGAAATACGCCTCAGGCATCTTGATGCCTACCTTTGGCGAAGAAGCCACCAAAGGTTTTTACGCCAAGGATTTCGGATATTATTTTGCCATCAACGACTATGTTGACTTGGCATTGACGGCCGATGTCTATTCAAAAGGATCGTGGGGAGTTGATTTGGCCTCCTCTTACAAATGGAGATACAAGTTCAACGGATCGTTTAACTTGAGTTATATTCAAAACGTTATGGGAGAGAAATATACGCCGGACTATTCCAAGTCAAGCGATTTCAGCCTGCGGTGGTCACATAACCAGGACCCCAAGATGAATCCTTTCACGACGTTCTCGGCTAGTGTTAACTTCGCCACGTCAAGTTACGAGCGCAACAACGTCAACAGTTATTACAACCCCAACCTGTTGTCGCAAAACACCAAGAGCTCGACCATCACGCTAACGCAGAAATTTCCAGACAGTCCGTTCACTTTGTCGACCAGTATGTACGTCAACCAACGTACGGCCGACTCGACTATCAATCTGCAACTGCCGTCACTCACCTTGAGCATGACACGTGTCTATCCGTTCAAACGCAAAATGCGTGTCGGCAAAGAAAAATGGTACGAAAAAATCTCGATGTCGTACTCGATGAATCTCGGCAACAGCGTAACCTCGAAAGAGAGCGAGTTGCTACACACCAAATACCTGCGCGACTGGAAAGTCGGTGTCAAGCACGATCTGCCGATTTCGGCCTCGTTCACATTATTCAAATACCTGAACCTGACCGCCTCGCTCAACAACTCGCTGAAGTGGTATTTCCAAAAAATAGATCAAAGCTACGACGAAGCCAAAGCGGCTGTTGTTCGCGACACCTCTTACGGCTTCTACAACATTTACACGGGATCGGCTTCTTTGAGCATGCAGACCCAATTGTTCGGTTTTTACACGCTCAAAAGCAAATCGGGACGCAACATGCCAGTTTTCCGTCACAAAATGACTCCCTCGGCAAGTTTCTCGATAGCCCCAGACTACGGAGCCCCCGGCTGGGGATATTGGGGAATGTACGAACGAATGGGCAATGACGGTGCTTATCACGAAGTCTGGTACGACCGTTTTTCGCATGGCATATACAGCGGTTCCCCTTCGCGAGGAGCGAGCGGAGTGGTATCATTCTCGCTGGCAAACGACCTCGAAATGAAATACTGGAGCCGGCGCGATACGACCAACACAGCCAAGAAGGTCACCATCATCGACAATCTGTCGGTGTCGTCTGGCTACAACATCATGGCCGACTCGCTGAACTGGTCCAACATTGCGGTCAACTTACGTTTGAAATTCGTCAAACAACTGTCGCTCAACATTGACATGACATTCGACCCCTACACCTACGAATACAACGAACTGGGGACCGTTACGCGTGTCAACCGCTCGCAACTCGAGAAAAACGGCATCCTCGGCCGACTGATGAGCACGGGCACTTCTTTCGGCTACACATTTTCGAACAGCACTTTCAAAAAGAAAACGGTAGAAGAACAGAAAAAACAGGAAGACAACCGCTCACAGCTCGAAAAAGACATTGAGTCGCTCGACCCGACCAAGCGCATTACCAGCCGGCCCAAGGAGGAAGAAGCCGCCTACCAGAAATTCGAAATGCCTTGGAGTCTTACCGCAAGCTACAGCATACGATACGGATACGATTATAGCTCGTTTAACGATGAGATTATGGAATACGACCGCAAGCTGACACACAACTTGACGCTTTCGGGCTACATTGACCTAACCAACTCGTGGCACTTCACCGCCTCGGCCTATTACGACATCACCAACAACAAGTGGAATTATGTCAATTGCACGTTGTCAAAAGACCTGCATTGCTGGCAGATGTCGGCAAGTTTCGTACCAGTCGGTTTATATAAGACATACGATTTCTTGATCGGTATCAAATCGACCCTGCTCCAAGACCTCAAGTACGAAAAGAAGAGCGAGACCTCTGGCACCGTGGAATGGTTCTGACCGAAAATTTCTATGGACAGACTCTCCCCCTCTACAAAAAAAGCACCTGTCAGGAAACCATTTTCGAATATAACGTGCTAATCTTGAAGCATATAAGGATTTACGAATATTTTTATCCTTCCAAACTCCCAAGCATAGCAATTGACATTGCTTACCACAGAGCAACCTTGCCCAAAGACCCAAGATCGAGTTGAGCGGTAGAGGCCCCAAGCGCTTTGAATGCTTTTACAATTGTGGCAAACGTCACCCCTCTACCACTTTCAATCTTAGATACTTGCGCCTTCTTCACTCCCATTCGCGCTCCTAATTGCTCTTGCGTAAGGTTTTGTTTCTTACGCGTTTCTTTAATGGCCTCTCCAATCGAATAAGCTTCAACTCCAGCACGAACGTTCTCATCAAAATCAACTCGGTTTGACGTACCTTTAGCCCCAATATATTTGGAGAGCATTTCTTCGTGTGTCTTATATTTCATCATGGTGATGAGTATTAAAGTATTCTTTTCTGATTTTTTCAGCATGTTCAATTTCTTTTTTCGGAGTTTTTTGAGTCTTTTTGTTTAACCCGTGTGTTGAAACAATCAGCGCATTCGATCTCGTGTCCCAAAAAGAGAACAATCTATAAGCAGTACCTTGATATTCCGCCCTAAATTCCCAGATTTCGGAATTATCAAGTTTTTTTAACAACTTAGGATCCTTAACTCCGCCAAGAACCAAGCTGATGTTATAAAGCAATTTCTTTCTCGCCTTATCCGGCATGTTGTCAATAAAAAGCTCAGCTTCTTCTAAATATAAAGCTTCCATTATTAAGATGTTGTTTTCTTCGACGAGACAAAGATACAAAAAGTTTCCAAAATAAGAAACTTTTTCTTATATATTTTTCCTAAAGAAGCATAGCAATTGTCATCAAGAAGGGTTAAAATCGGGGGGGGCTTACAATTTTGACCCCAAAAAAGCACCTGTCAGGAAACCAAGACAGGTGCGATACTATTCAAAAATCGTAAAAGCTACCGTTTGACAAACCGTATGCTTTGCTGATTGATTCGTATCAGGTACAAGCCCGGAGCAAGACCTTGAATATCAATGGTGTCGCCCACCTGCACCGAACCCGAAAGCAACACGCGTCCGTTCAGACCGTACACCGTATAAGAGGCGGGCTCGGTCAAACCACCCACATACACATAGTGTGATGCAGGGTTCGGATACAACGTACACCCCGGCGTTTGGATGACTTCTTCGACTGCAGTGGCCTGTTCGTTGGCAGGAATCTGCTCGACACCGTATAACTGCCATTCTGCCATTTGGAATCCGTTGTCGGTGTTGGCATAGCGTTCGGTGATATAAAGACGGAAATACTTGTACGCGGTACTGTTGCCACTGATGTCAAAACGTTTGGTTTGGAAACGAGCTGTAAAGGTCACGTTATTCTGCGTGTCGAGGTCGGTCCAGTTGTTGCCGTCGTTGGAGCCTTGCAGCTTCCATGACTTCGGATCACGCGCCTGCGTGTCATTGGCCGAAGTGATGGTATACCAGTTCAATACAGCAGGCACAGCCGATTCATAGCGGTACCACACTTGATTGAATGTAGCACCGATGTAGATGTAGTTTTTGGTATTCGACAAGTTGTCGATGATTTTAGCCGTACCCTCGTTGCCCCCGCCAAAATTCGACGCCGTCAGCGTTCCGCCATTGTCAGTCAAATCGGTCGGGAAACGTCCGCGCGTACCGAAAATCTGCAGTTCTGCCAATTGAATCATGGCGGCACCATTGTTGTCCAAAACTTCAAAGCGGTAGCGTTTGTAACTGTCGTCGCAAGTAATCGGATAACACTGCGTAGTGTTGCGACCGTAGAACAGCGCCCCTGTCTGGCGGTCGAGTTCCACCCAGTTTTCGTTGTCATTTGCACCATAAAGCGCCCACGAAAGCGGATCACGCTCGAGTGCATCGTTGGCCGAAGTCAGCGTATAGCAAATCGGATGGTAAGCCTTGGTGGCCGTATATTCGACCCAACCAGATTTTGCATTGAAAATCAGGTATTTGTCCAATTTTTTATCGGTCAGTTTGGCAATGCCTTCGTTGTTTCCGTTGCCAGCATATTGGTACGTCAGTGTGCCACCGTCGGTCAGAATATTGTCTTGGAAATCTTCGAGACCATAAATCTGCCAATCGCTCAGTTGGAACCCAGTGTCGTCCCCGTAGCGCTCGGTGACACGTATCCGGAAGAACTTGAAGTACTGGGCATTGTCAACCGTATAACTTTTCTTTTCTTTGCGGGCACCAAATACCACACCGCTTTGCGTATCCAAGGTTACCCAACCTGCATTATCGGCCGACGCTTCGAACACCCACGACTTGGGGTCTCGATTCTGACTGTCATTGGCAGAGCAAATGGCGTAGCCATACACACGGGCATTGCGCGGCGACTCGTATTTTACCCACAACTCGCTGGGGTTGTCACCACAATAGGCATACATCTTGGTGTCAAGCGAATTGTCGACAAGTTGGGCCGTGCCTTCGGTTTGCCACGGAATGAACGATGAGCAACTGACCGTTCCGCCATTGTCGGTAATGTCGTTATACAGAAAGTTGTCTGTCCAAAAGACTAAATAGTCAAGGTTGCAGACATAGCTGTTCGTTGTTTTATACACCAGATAAATATTCTGCATACCGCTAATCGGGGTAATGTCGCAGGTAACCTCCGTGAACGTATCCCAATCGCCTGTCGATGTCAACGTAGCAGTCCCCAGCAACGTACCCGTAGGCGATCCCTGACGAACCTCGATACTTCCGGCATTGTCGATGGCCGCGTAGCGGAAAATCACCTTCGTGGCCTTGTTGTTTCCAAAATTGATGTTGTTATAGCCTGTGTAATGGCCGTTTTGCACGCCTCCCAAGTTGGCGGAACCCGTACCCGGATTATTCACCATCACGCCTTTGATGTAGTCAAAATTTTCGGCCTCAATTTTGGCAAATCCCGCCTTGATGATGCGGTTGTCGTCGATATAGGTATTGACCGCCAACGAAGCTGCCGTACCACAGCCAAATGCGGTGTAGCTGGTGTTATCTTCTGTTTGCTGCCACCAAGCCGTCCAAATCAAGCCGTCGGAAGCGCGGCGATGACCATAGGCACCCATGCAGTTCTTCTGCATCCACCAGAGGTACTCGGGATGGCGTAAGTCGATGATAAACCGACGCGCATAACGCATCAAAATACCTTTGAAGCCGTCGAGGTCCCTGTCGTTGGTTCCACAGACATTCACATACCCCTCGGCATTGCTCAAGTGGTTGACGCAGTAGTCCATAATCTTGGTGGCATCGTTGTAGTACTGTTCATCGCCGTAGTGCATATAGAGCATACAGGCGGCTCCCAGATAGGTGCCTTGGTTGTAGGTCGATGACCAATAGTTGTAGTTGAACTTGGCGCGATTGTTCAAATCGTTCTGGTCGCGACTGAAACTGTCATAGACCGCACCGCTTTCGGGGTTGTACAGATACTCGCGCTGCGCGGCATACATGTTGCGGGCCTTGGTGAAGTACGATTCGTCGCCAGTAATCAGACCCAGGTAGCAGGCCGCCACTTCGGTGGGGCCGCAGATGCACGAATTGGATCCAGAAGTGGTTTGGGTGATGCCGTTGTACCACTGGCGCCATACCATCAGTCCTTGATCGGTAATGGCCCGTTCGTAGGTTTGGTCGAAATGGCGTTTGCCAATATCGAAATACGCCTGCGTACCAAACAGCATGTAGGCGCGCAGACAGGCGATCGAAATCCACATGATGTCGTCATTGAAATCGTTGGGCATCCAGTTGCCGGCCTGGTAGTTCCATTGCCACTGCGTGGCATAAAAATGCTTGTAAACCTCGTCGAAACGGGTTTTATAGCTAAGGTCACCAGTAGCTTCGTACGCGTCAAGCAGAATCTCCATATTTTCCGCCTCGCTCCAGAAGCCACCGCTGATTTTGTGACCATACTCGGTTGGGGTGTAATAGGCATTGAGCCACGATCCGATCATGTTGTCGCGAATAGCCGTGGTATAGCCATAATTGTTCCCCGCCCAGCCGGAAAAGCCGAAAAAGAAGGCAAAAATGAACAGAACAAGTGATTTTTTCATGTTTTTAGTAATTTTTCGGCCAAAAATAAGAAAAAAAAACGTACCGACGGGCAAAAACAGAAAAAAAACAAAAAAATACACTAACTTTGCAAATTACGAAAATATGGCTGAAATGCACAAATTACTGTCTATACTCATCTCATTGCTCATGGCCGCTCAGGCCAGTGCCTTCACCGTAGTATTGGATGCCGGACACGGTGGTCACGACAGCGGCGCTTTGGGTAGCATATCGAACGAAAAGACGCTGAACCTTGACCATATATTATTGGTTGGCAAAATGCTTGAACAGGAATACCCTGACATCAAGGTCTTCTACACCCGCAAGACCGACGAGTTTATCGATCTGAACAAACGTGCGCAAATCGCCAACAACGCCAATGCAGATTTGTTTGTCTCGATTCATGCCAATGCTTCGAAAAACAAGGAGGCGAAAGGTGCCGAGACATTTACCCTCGGTGTGTCGCGAAACAAAGCCAGCATGGAAGTCGCCATGTTTGAGAACTCCGTAATTTTGTTGGAGAACGACTATCAGAAGAATTATCAGGGGTTTGACCCGAATTCGACCGACTCGTACATCATGTTCGAGTTTATGAAAGACATGTTCCTCGACCAAAGCATCAGTTTGGCAAACGAGGTGCACCAACGGCTTGTAAAAGCGACCGGTAGTATCGACCGTGGCGTACGCCAAGCTGGATTCCTGGTACTTCGCGCCACCTCCATGCCGGCCATCCTCGTCGAATTGGGATTCATTTCGAACGCGGCAGAGGAGAAAGCGCTCAACAATCGTGAAAACCAAAAGAAAAATGCCCGAGCGGTAGTTGACGGCATTATTGCCTACAAACGCAGTTTGGACAAAAAGAGCGGCAAATCAGAAGAGTCAGAAACCGTGGCACCTGCCCAAAGTCAGCTGGAAACGCCCCAACACACACAGCCACAGCCGGCGCAGGCCGATTCGGCCAAAGCAAGCGCCGACACCACCAACACCATCGGACAAACAGTCGCCTCGACATTGGCAAGCAGCCCCACCCTGTTCTATGTACAGATACTGCTCTCTCGCAAGCAATTGAGCCCTGACGACCCGGTTTTCAAAGGAGTTACCGGCATCGAAGCCATACAAGAGGGCGAATATTACAAATACTGCACTGGGAAGACAGAAGACCCCGACGAAGCGTTCAAAATCCGCAACCAAGTCATCGACAAGTTTCCGGACGCATTCCTGACCGCCCGCAAAAACGGTGTGCGCGTACCGCTGCAAGAAGCCATAGACGCATGGCGCGACAAACAAAGGCAATAAAAACTAACGATACATAACTATGAGTGAAAACAAACAAGGGAAATTCACTGTTTCCCGCGAAGTGAAAATCGGAGTCACCGTCATCATTGCACTTGCAATGCTCTATTTTGGCATCAATTACTTAAAGGGAATCAACATCTTCACGCCGACCAACTACTATTTTCTGCAACTCGAACGAGTTGACGAAATTGTACAAACCACTCATGTGATGATCAACGGATATCAGGTAGGACAAGTCGACGACGTTATCTACGACTACACCAACCACGGCCCTATCACGGTCCGCATCAGTGTTGACAAAAACCTGCTCATTCCGCAAGGAACGATTGCCGAAGCTTATTCGACAGGTCTGATGGGTGGCAAAGCTATACAACTGAATCTCGGCAAAAGCAACGAATATTACCAGCGTGGCGACACTCTCCCCTGCACCATCGCCGGCGACATGCTGACGGGAATCACCGACAAACTGGTTCCTGCCATTCAAGACTTGATGCCAAAAATCGACTCACTTATCGTTTCGGTCAATGGCATCGTAGATCCCGAGAACTCACGCAACATCAACAAAATCCTCGACAACGCCCAAGTCATTACCGCCCAATTGAAACAGACCAGCTATGAATTGAACGGCTTTATGAAAAAAGACCTGCCGGGTTTGGTCAGCAACATCAACGGCATCGCCACCAAAGTCGATACGATTTGCGCTGCCATCGACCCAAAGAAAGTCAACTCACTCATGAGCAACATCGACGCCACGCTTGGCAACCTCAAGACCACGACCGACAAATTCCAATCGACCGACAACACCTTGGGACTACTGCTGAACGACAAGAGTGTATATAACAATGTAAACAACACCATTGGAAGCGCCAACGAGTTGTTGATTGACATCAAGACCAACCCAAAACGCTACATCAATGTCAGCGTTTTCGGAAGCAAAAAGGATAAATGAAAAGTGGCGTCAGCTAAAAAATTGGAAACAAAAAAGCAGTAAAATTTTTAACATTTTTTTACACTTTTATCAAACACGCTCATTCACAGCAGTTTTGAAGAATTAACAAAAACGACAGCGATTTTTTAACATTTTGCATAAGCGTTTGACTTTCAAATAGTTTACAAAAAAGACAATTGTAACCAGCTGATTTTTAATAATTTATAGTATTATTATCAAAATCAAGCAATTACATTTTTTCTGAAATAAACAAAGAATTTTCGATTTTTTTTTCACAAAAAAAAGATTGAAATTTGTCAACGTAAAAATGAGAAATATCACACCACACTATGGCATCAAACGTTGAACAACTCTGGAAGCAATGTCTGCAAGTCTTCAGTGACAACTTGGACAAACAGGCATACGACACATGGTTCACCCCAATCCAACCGCACAGCTACGAAAAGAACGTGCTCACCTTGGTCGTTCCCAGTCACTTTTTCGCGGAAACACTCGAAAAAAGCTATGCGGACTTGCTTAGCAAGACGCTTGTGCGCTTTTTTGGAGAGAGCGTCCGCCTGAAATACCGCGCATCAATTGCCGTCGGCGAATCGCTGACCGAGACAGGATTGACCGGACCGCGCAAAAGCAGTTTGGAATTTGACTCTCATTTGAGTTACAGTTACACTTTCGATAACTTTATTGAAGGCGAATGTAACCGCGTACCGCGCACTGCCGGTCTCAACGTTGCCAGCAAACCGGGATACGGCGCATTCAATCCTCTGTTTATTTTCGGAAAGTCGGGTGTCGGAAAAACGCACTTGGCCAATGCCATCGGACTGAAAACAAAAGAACTGCATCCACAGAAAAAGGTGCCGTTCGTTTCGGCCAACCAGTTCCAACTGCAATTCACCGACGCCTCGCGTAACGGCCAGATCAACAATTTCATCAACTACTATCAGATGGTTGACGTGCTGATCATCGACGACGTGCATGAATTCGGACAAGGCAAAAAAGTCAGTACGCAAAACGCTCTGTTCCACATATTCAACCACTTGCAAAAGAACGGCAAGCAGCTGATTTTCACTTGCGACAAGAAACCCGCCGAGTTAGACGGTCTTGACGATCGCATTTTAAGCCGCTTCCAATGGGGTCTCACTTCAGAAATGACAGAACCAGATACCGCAACACGCCGCGCCATTCTGGACATTCTTATCGAGAAAGATGGTACCGAAATGCCCGACGACGTAAAGGATTATCTTGCCAACAACATCACCGACAACGTACGCAGCCTTGAGGGAGCCGTGATTTCGCTGGTGGCACAATCGACCATTGGCGGCCAGCCCATTACTTTAAAATTGGCCAAATCAGTGGTAGGCAATCTGGTAGCCGTAAAAGAGCACCAACATACCGTACAATCGATTCGCGATTTGGTTTGCGACTATTATAAGATCCCTATCGACGACCTGTTGTCCTCTTCGCGCAAACGCGAGGTGGTACAAGCCCGCCAGGTAGCCATGTATTTCGCCAAAAGCATGACCAAAGATTCGTTGGCGACTATCGGCAATGTCATCGGCAAACGCAACCACGCTACCGTATTGCACGCATGCAGCACCGTCAAAGACTTGATTGACACCGACAAATTGTTCCGTCTGCAAGTGGAAGAAATCGAACGCAAATTAAAAGCATAAACCATGATTTTCAAGTTTTTACTCGTATCAGACGAAGTTGAGGGCTTCATGCGCGAGATTTCCATTGACTCAGAAGCCAAGTTCAGCGACCTACAACAGGCCATTCTCGACAGCGTCAATTACAGCAACGATGTGATCACTTCGTTCTTCGTTTGCAACGACAAATGGGAAAAAGAACAGGAAATCACCGTTATGGAAATGGACACGAGTTCCGACATCGATAACTATGTAATGGACGAAACGACCATCAGCGAGTTGGTTTCGGAAGAAGGTCAGAAACTGATGTTTGTGTTTGATATGCTTGCCGAACGTGCGTTCTTTATCGAACTCAAGGAAATCGTCACCGGCAGCGATTTGGATGCTCCAGTCTGCACATTTGAGAAAGGTGAGCCTCCCTTGCAATCCAGCGAAATCGATTCGATCGAAGACCTGACCAAAGGTGTTGGCAACAACTCCGCTCCGCTCGATATGGACGAATTGTACGAAAGCGACAATTACGACATTGAAGAACTTGATACTGAAGGGTTCAGTGAATTAACCTTCGACGACGAGTTTTGATGGACAAAACGCTATTGGTGTTGCTGGGGCCCACAGGGGTTGGCAAAACCGAGCTCAGCATACGCTTGGCCAGACAGTATCAATGCGCAGTAATATCGGCCGACTCCCGGCAAATTTATAAAGGTATAGAAATTGGCACTGCTGCTCCAACTGCAAAAGAGTTGGCTGCCGTGCCACATTTTTTTATCGGCGTTAAGGAATTGAACGAGAGCTACAGTGCCGGTCAATACGAACAGGACGCATTGGCCACCATTGCCAGGCAACACTCTCATGGCGACTACGCGTTGCTTTGTGGTGGTTCGATGATGTACATCGACATGGTATGCAAAGGCATGGACGAAACACCCGCTATCCCTGCCAATATTCGAGCACAGGTGCAAACTCTTTTGAGAACAGCAGGTTTGGAGGGGGTGCTGGCCCAATTGCAAGCGCTTGATCCGATTCATTACGAAAAGGTGGACCGCTGCAACACACAGCGCGTCACACATGCGCTTGAGGTTTGCCTAACGACTGGCAAGCCCTATTCATCGCTGCTGACCGGTACGGTCAAGCAACGGCCGTTCAACATCATCAAAATCGGGTTGGAACGCCCGCGTGAGGAATTGTACGAACGCATCAACCAGCGGGTCGACATGATGATTGCGGACGGCTTGGAAGACGAGGCCCGACGGGTATATCCGCTTAAGCACTGCAACGCGCTGAACACGGTAGGTTTCAAGGAATGGTTCGACTGGTGGGATGGTAAAACCGACTCGCGCGAAGAGGTCATCCGCCTCATCAAGCAAAACTCGCGGCATTATGCCAAGCGCCAGCTGACATGGTTTAGACGCGACAAAGAGATCTCATGGTTCCACCCCGATAATTTTGATCAGATTATTCGACACATACAGCAATGCGCAAACTGATAGTCATACTGATATTCACCTTGATCGGGTGTCACACCTTACTGGCTTTTGACCAGCAACTGGGTGGTGAGTTGCGCGTTGGCAACAGCTGGGACAACGACACCTACCTGCAAGAGTCTGTTTCGTGGAAAGGGCTGTTGCATAACTGGTCGGTAGGAGGAATCGCTGGCATTCGCCAACATATCGGCTACGGATGTTCTTTTTACGGACTGCAGGCCAAGGGCGGATACGTGCATATTTTCGAAGACGGGCATCAATTGGAAGGTGTATTGTCGTACAATTACAGTCCTTACCGGTTAAGCAGGCTCAATGAGCATGTATGGGCATTATACGCCAGTTACAAGTATCCGCACATATCGGTGTCATTAGGCTACCAAATCCGCCACTTGCACGATGCCACCACCTCGCATAGCGAGTTCAGCAACTGTTTGTACAACATCGAAGCGTATGTTTGGGACCGAAGCAAAGTTCCCTACAACTTGTATTTTCAGGTACATAACTTCGAGCCGCTCCGCATAGAGCGCACCACCAATGTCATGTTCAGTATCCGCGCACAATATCGCCAACGCGAGCCGACATTGGATTATAACCTGCGCTTCACATTCGAGCCTGCAGGGGTGGGTAATATCATGTTCAACCACTATGAATGGAGGACTGCAGTATGCATTGTATGGCATTATTAAAGCGCTTTTTCACATGCATCATATTACTATGGCTGACTTCATGCGAATTCAACCCAGTGCGTTTTGTCTGGACCGAAACCGATGTGAATGTGCGTTTTGAACAAAGTCGCGCCTACTCCGCCAAAAATCCGTCAATCAACTTGTCTTTTACCGATGCTTATCAGTGTGCTGCCGTAAGCGATGCTCATTTAAGCGACGATGACAGCTACGTTCGTGATTTATACACCCGTATGCAACACGACAACATCGGCTTTGTGGTATACAACGGAGATTTGTACAACGGCAAGCCCGAATACGCCGATTTTGCGCGTCAACTACTTATAAACGAAGCGGTAGTGCCCAGTTATTTTGTTTGT
>JAGACJ010000135.1 GCA_017614195.1 Paludibacteraceae bacterium | reverse complement strand
TTCGGAAAAACTCGAAGGCAATATCAAATCGCTGAACATCGACACGCAAGCCGGTGTGTTCCGTTGCGACATCGTGTTGTATGTCAGCCATACCGACCAGATCAAGTCGGTTTGCAGCGAAATTTACAAACTCGACGGCATACAACATGTGTCGCGTATCGATGCCTGATGAAAACAATCCGTCCCCATATCATTTTCACTGTTATAATTAGTCTTATGACCGTAAATACACACGCCCATTCACACAAGAATCCGTTTTTAACCGCATACGACACACCTTTCGAGTGCGTACCTTTTGACAAGATTCAAGACAAAGACTATACCGAAGCACTTGAGGCAGGCATCAAAGAGATGAAAGCCAATGTCGAGGCCATTGTCACAAATTCTGCAAAGCCCACCTTCGCCAACACCATCGAAGCCTTAGAAGACTGCAGTCCGATACTCGAACGCGTCGAAGGGGTACTGTTCAATTTGGTCGAGGCGGACCGCACCGATTTCTTGGATTCCATTTCAGAGAAATACGCTCCGATACTAACCGAAGAGTCGAACAAAATGATGCAGAACGCGGCATTGTTTGCCCGTGTAAAGCAAGTTTACGACTCGCGCAACAATTTGAATCTCAACGAGGAACAATCAAAATTATTGGAAGACACCTACATCGGGTTCGTCCGTTCGGGTGCACTGCTTTCTGACAAGGACAAAGCCGAGTTCACCCGCATCAGCACCGCTTTGAGCAAACAAACCATTCTGTTCGGGCAGCACGTTTTGAAAGACACCAACGAGTTTGAAATGTGGCTCGAAAAGGCTGATCTCGACGGTCTGCCCGAATCGGCCCGTGAAGCGGCAGCCCAACGTGCGCGTGACAAAGGCAGAAAGGGTTGGCTGATCGACTTGAGTTTCCCGTCGTACGCAGCCTTTATGCGCTATAGCAACCGCCGTGATTTGCGCGAAAAACTATACAAAGCCTACAACAGCAAAGGGTGCAGAGGCAATGACAACGACAACCGCGACTTGATGCGCGACATTGTCAACAATCGGCTTGCAAAAGCGCAGTTAATGGGCAAAACCAATTTCGCTGCATTCCGTCTCGAACGTAATATGGCCGAAAATAGCGGACAAGTCTACCACTTGCTCGACGAGCTAAAAGCGGCCTACAGTCCATACGCCACCCGCGAAGTGGAGCGAATCCGCCAATACGCCATGGCGCAGGGACAACCGGATGGGTTTGAGTTAAAACCATGGGATTGGGCGTTTTACGGCGAAAAGTTGAAGGAAGAGCTATACGACATCAACGAAGAGCAACTGAAACCTTACTTTGAACTGGAACGTGTGAAAGCCGGCGTTTTTTGGGTGGCAAACCAATTGTACGGATTGCGTTTTGTGCGCAACGACCAACTGCCCAAATACCATCCTGACGTTGAAGTGTATGAAGTATATAACAGAGACGGAGGTTTCCAAGCATTGTTCTATGCAGACTTCTTTCCGCGCGAGAGCAAACGCGGTGGCGCATGGATGACCGAGTTCAAAAACAGTTGGCGCAACGCCGACGGAACCTCTTCGCGTCCGCTGATTTCGATTGTCATGAACCTGACACCGCCGACCGGAGAGAAGCCCGCGTTGCTGACATTCGACAATGTAACGACGTTTTTGCACGAGTTCGGACACGCCTTGCACGGCATACTATCGGACACGCAGTATGGCTCTTTGAGTGGCACCAATGTCTATCGCGATTTTGTGGAATTGCCTTCTCAAATCATGGAGAATTTTGCCTCGACACCAGAATTTCTGTCTAAAATCGGCATTCATTACCAAACCGGCGAGCCTATACCAAGCAGTTTCATTGACAAAATCAAGCAATCGGAAAACTTCAACGTGGCATACGCCTGTATCCGGCAACTCAACTTTGCCTATTTGGACATGGCATGGCACACGATGGAAGAACCTTTCGAGGGGGACGTCTTTGCTTTCGAGCAACAGGTTTGCGCCGCGACAAGCGTATTCGATCCCGTACCGGGAACCGCCATCAGTCCTTGCTTCAACCACTTGTTCTCGGGAGGATACGCTGCCGGCTACTACAGTTACAAGTGGTCGGAAGTGCTTGACGCGGACGCTTTTGCCGTTTTCAAGAAGAACGGGATCTTCGATTCGGAAACGGCTGCAAAATTCGAAGTGCTGTTGAGCAAGGGTGGAACAAGACATCCAATGCTGCTGTACCGCCAGTTCAAGGGGGGCGAACCGACCATCGACGCCCTACTCGAGCGCAACGGAATCAAACGGTAAAATCAAACAGGATCAACGTCAATCATGACTCGCACGGCGGGATAAGTCTTTGTCCATACCGCGATGCAGTGTCGGAGAAGTTGTTTCTGACGGTCCGTTTGGTCGGGATTGACTTTAAGCAGGAACTGTCGTAAGTAAAAGTTCCGCACCTTGCCTACCGCAGGCTCTTCGGGGCCCAACACGCCTTTATCAAATATCTTTTGCAAGGTCTTGGTCATTTCGCCGGCTATCTGATCCAGTTGGGCGACATCACGATGACGCAGTTCCATTCGGATCAGACGTACAAACGGCGGATAGTTGAAATCGCGGCGCTCGGCGATTTGCGATTCATAAAATTCGGCATAGTCTGACGTGCATATTGATTTGAGGACATGAGGGTCAAACGTTGATGCCTGCAACACGACCTTGCCCTGCAAATTGCGCCGGCCCGCACGCCCCGACATTTGTACCAGCAGCTGGTAGGCGCGCTCCACCGCCCTGAAATCGGAAACAGTCAGCAAGTTGTCGGCGTTGATAACCCCCACGAGACTCACACCGTCAAAATCAAGTCCTTTGGCAATCATCTGCGTACCGACTAACACACGTGTTTCGTGCGTATCAAATCTGTGCAGGATTTCGGAATAGGCATTTTTTCGCGAAGCGGCATCAACATCCAGACGCTCGACCGAAAGATGCGGAAAGTGCTGTTGGAACTCCTCCACTACCCGTTCGGTACCATAACCGCGATCCTTCATATTCTGATTGCCGCATTTTTCGCATACCACAGGTTCGGGCTGTGTATATCCGCAATAATGGCAACGAATCGTCGATGCTGTGCGATAGCGGTGCAAACTGATGCCACACTTCGGGCAAAGCGGCACCCAGCCGCATTCGGGACATTCGACCGAAGTAGAGAAACCCCGTCTGTTCTGGAACAATAAAATCTGTCCGCCCTGTTCATCCGCTTCCTTAATAGCTTCGAGCAAGCGGCGCGAGAACATTCCCCTCATCAGGTTCTTTTTGAAGGCATCAGCCCTATCGACTAAAACAACCTCAGGTTTTGGAGCCGCCGCATAACGTTCTTTCAACTCCACCAGTTCGTAACGTCCCTCACGTGCCATCCAAAAGGACTCGATCAACGGCGTGGCCGATCCGAGCACAATCGGCACCTGCCACCAGTAGGCCATCATCAATGCCACATTCCGGGCATTGTAGCGCGGAGCCGGTTCGTATTGTTTGTACGACGATTCCTGCTCTTCATCCACCACAATCAGCCCCAAATCGTTCCATGGCAGAAAAACGGCCGAACGCACGCCCATCACAATACGGAAACGACTGCCACAGGCGAGATCATGGTGAATTTCGGCACGCTCTTCGTCCGACAATTTTGAATGATAGGCGACAAAAGCGTCGCCAAACACACGCTCGAGCCGTTGTGCCAATTGGGTCGTCAGTGCGATTTCGGGAACAAGAAACAAGGCGCGCTTTCCTCGGTTCAGGCAATCTTGTATCAAACGGATATAAATCTCGGTTTTCCCGCTCGAATTCACCCCGTGTAACAACACCTGCTTGTTATGAGCAAACCCCTGTTTTACAGATTCGTATGCCACAGACTGCGCCTGTGTGAGTGTCGCTTGGCAAGTTTCGGCCTTACGCTCGGCAAACCGGCTGCGTGTCAATGTTGTTCCACAAAAAATTGATGTTTGACTAACGTCTGCACCACTGTAGCACTGGCATGTTTCAGCAAATCGGCACGCCGCATCGGATGCGATGCTTGCAACACGGCGAGCGCACGCTGGGCAGGTGCAGACAATTTCGAGTCATCACCTTCCGCCAAATCATACCAAGTGTCATTGAGCCCGCTATATGTGTTGCCTAACAAGCAATTGGGCAAAGCGTCGTTAAGCACATCGCCTAGGGTACATAGGTAATACGAAGCCATCCAGCGCCACAATTGCAACTGGCGGTCCGTAACAAAGTTTCTGACAAGTACCTCGGTGATGGGTTTGATCACAAAATCGCCTTCGGGACGTTTGTCGGTAATTAGGGTAATTACACCGTTATAGCTTCTGGTTTTTCCTAACGACACACGCACCAGGCTTCCCTCACAAACATCCATTGCAGGAGGAATGCCGTAAGTGTAACCGTTGACCGACAATGGCACAGTGACCAATGCGTATCTGGCAGTGGATGACGATTGATTGCCTGGAGAATTCATTTAATTCGCGTTTCGGAAGTAAAGTTCCGCTCGAAACGCATACACAAAAGTAGGATATTTTTGTAATTTTGCCACAGTTTTCGGCCATTAGTTATCAACGCATGAACCACATCCTCCGACAGTGCATCCGATTCTGCAAAAACTGGGCGCTCCCGATTACCATGGCATTAGGCGTGGCGGGATATTTCATTGTCAGCGCTTTGCCTGTTTCTTTGGAAGGCCGGGCGTTTCTTTCTAAAACAGTAGGCATTGTGCAACCGTTACTCATTTTCTGCATGCTGTTCCTGTCGTTTTGCAAGATAGATCCGAAAACTGTCCGTCCGGCCAAATGGACCGTTTTTCACGCACTGATCCAATCGGCCGGTTTTGTACTTCCGGCACTTGTCATCATTCAGACCGACCTTACCGACAACGCCGTCATTTGGCTCGAATGCGCCATGGCTTGTTTGATCTGCCCTACCGCCACTGCCGCTGCTGTCATCACCGACCGCTTAGGGGGAAATCTCAAAACCGTAGTGGCCTATACAATGATTATCAACATCGTTGCCGCTACTGTTATCTCGGCATTCACTCCGCTAATCAACCCCGCATCGGGGCTCAATTTCGCACACGCGTTCGGCATGATTGCCGCCAAGGTTTTCCCTTTGCTGGTGGCGCCTTTTCTGTTAGCTTGGTTTGTACGGCTTTATCTGCCTAAATTACTTCAAGTCATTTTAAGTGTACGTGACATTGCCTTCCATTTATGGATTATTGCCTTGGCGCTGGCCATGGCGGTAACTACGCGCGCATTGGTGCATAGTCATGTCGGACTGGCTTGTCTTGTCGGAATTGCCGTCGTTACCCTTGTCTGCTGCATTTTCCAATTCGTCGTCGGACGTGCTGTCGGACAACGGTACAACGACACCATCAGCGCAGGTCAGGCGCTCGGACAGAAGAACACGGTTTTTGTCATTTGGATGGCCTACACGTTTCTGCACCCGGTAACAGCCGTGGCCGGAGGTTTCTACAGCATCTGGCACAACGTGTTCAACTCGTGGCAGCTCTATCGCCAACGTAAATAAAAAATCCTCGTCCGAATACGAACGAGGATTTTTTATCGATTTAAGACGGATTACTCGGCAGGGGTTTCTGCTGCCATTTGAGCTTCTTCTGCCGTTGCCTCGGCCACCTCGGTCACATCAGTCTCCGGCGCAGTTGCTTCAACGGTTTCGGCCGCAGGTTTCGGGTACGGCAAGCCGACACATTCCAGTTTACCGGTAAAATAGAGCGCAGCGAAAATACCGCCCAGCACAATCAAGCAGTACAATGTCTTGCGCCATGCGGGGATGCCTTTTTGGGCAAACGGGTCTTTGGCCACCACTTTCGGGAATTGGGCGATCTTGGTCAGCGTTGCGCCGAAACGGATATTGACGAAGGCCTGTGCGTTGACGGCCCAGCCGTTGGCGTTGAGCAGTGGCGACACGCTGCGCTTGCGCAGTTTGAGCCATGCCATAATCATGGCCGGTCCGGAGATAATCAACATAAGACCGAGAATCACCAGCGGCATCTGCCACCAAGTCAAAACCATAAATCCTTTGGCGCAAGCCACCAATGCGGAGCCTATCATACCAAGAGCCATGCCGATGGCGGCGAAGATACCGGCGAACTTGGCAATGTCGAAGGCCTGTGCCTGTGAGGTTTTCAACTTGACGTCGGCTTCGGCCTCGGCGGTCAGTTTTTCGCCGGCATTGCCGATCTTGCCTGTGGCGTCGGATGTTACCTTTTCGTCGCGCGAAGCAGCGAATTTGTTGACTTGGTCCTCAACAAAACGGGCCATCTTGCGGTAAGGCGACCAGAACGCCTGACGGATACTGATCGGGTTCTCGATGATTTTGGTAACGGTAGCGTCCCAGTCCAAGCCGTTGCGGTCGTAAAACACAGCGTTTTTGCCGACGCGCAGGTCGTTTACATCGCCGTTGGTAATCACGGCAGCGATTGTCATGGTCTCGTTTTTGATTTTGGAGGTGCAGTCGAGGTACAGAATGTACATGGCGCTAAGACCGGCCATGGCATTGTGCTTGGGCATGTCGCTCACTTTGATACACAAGTCGCAGCTGCGCTGGTCGATGTACAGGGTACCGGCTTGGAAGTCGGCCCATGCCTCGGGGCTGTAAAAGTCGGACAAGGTGACAAAGTTTTTGAGCAAGGCATAGAAGTCGCGCGTCAGGTGAACGAGTTTGTCAACCGACTGGATCTCGGCGGCTTCGGCCTCCAGCGCCTGGTCTTGCGCGACAAGGTCGAGCAACGCAGCTTTGGCGTCGGCTTTCAGGAAACCCTTCACGGTATCAAGACCCAACGATTCGACAGTCTCGCCTTTCTGGGCGGCTTTCCATGCCTCGTAGGCGGCGAATTTCGCTACGATACCGTTCCAATCGGCCTCGCCGATGGTCTTCTTTTTGGCAAACTCTTTGGTCAGCACGAGCGAGCGCAGCGTCTCAAACGCGCCCTGCCATGCCGGGTTAATACCGGTACCATCGATGGGAAGCTGTCCTTCGGCATTGACACGGGCCAGCGGGAAGGCGGCGATTTGCTCGCCGCAGGCATTCAAGTCTTGAGCCGAAATGGCTTCGATCTTGGCGGAAGACATATCGAGCGCGCCGGTCGTGCTGGCGTCGAATGCCGACAGTTTGCAACGCATAAAGAAATCCGAAACCTTGGTGCTGACAGTCTTCACTGCCGACAAGGCGGCTTCGGTATCGTCGCCATACACCATCACCTTATCGTCGATGGCGGCTTGTTGCCAGGCGGCATAGTCGGTCAAGGCGGCATAGAAGGCCTCGATCTGGTCGGCATTCACACCTTGTTCGCCGCTACGGTCGGCTGTCGAGCCAATCGTATCCATACAAGCCTTGATTGTTGCTTTGAGGGCCTCATCGTCGGTCGAGGCTTCGGTGATGACACCGTCGCCATTGAAACGGGTTTTGGCGAAGATGGCCAGGCTGTCGGACGTGTTGGCAATGGAAATTTTGTCGCTGTCCACGCCGAGATTCGACAATATCTGACGGGCCGACTTGAGCAGTTTGGCTCCGTTTTCGTCCGATTCGTTGATTTCCGAAAGCGGAAGCTCGCCGGTTTGTTTCAGCAAAAAATCGGGATTTTTGAGCACCGAGCACAACCAATTGGCGTGGTCCACTACTTCGTTGACACGGATTTTGCCGTCGTGGTCGGTGTCAATCATATTCAAGGTGGCCTCGTCCAGCTCCAGTCCCTTTACCGGGCAGCTCAATACGGTCCACAGTTTTTGGTCCAGTTCGCCCAGATGGGCGATGTCGGCACCACTTTCGATGTTTACACGGGTAACGCCTCCAATTTTAGAGAATTTCCAGTTGTAACCAGTTTTTTTCTTTGCCATATGTTTGATTTTTTTTGTGATTCAGCTTTGTTCTAAAGCAGGGCAAAGTTAGCAAATAATTTTCGCAATGCGTACGGCTCCGTCACAGAAAAAACAACAGGAGCCCAACTCCTCCCAGTCCCCAGAATCACCGCTTCACCACCGGACGGACTGACAACCCCAACGAACGCTGCCAATATCCACCAATACAAAGGTACACATCGCCTCCAAAATAGTAGGCACAATCCGGCCAACCCAGTGATAACGAACTCGACCAATAGACTCCATCATCTTCCCCACCCCTCGATGCGCCATTATAGGAACCTGCAATTGGCAAATACAGGACGTTTCCGTTCGATCCTGTAAAAAGATGTCCGTCTTTGCCGTCGCGGATAGCCCACACTCTTGCACATTCGGAGTACAGTTCCTCAAATTCTGCCTTGGTCGGCATACGCCAATCGCTACCCCAATTGTACGTAGCGGCATCATCTTCCGCATCAAGCAAACTTTTACCATCATTTCCCGTATACTTGGAAAACGTTGTTTTTCTCTCTATTGCATTATACGTACAATACTTCAAATCAAATAAAGAATAATTTGATTTTGGTTCAGTTTCGCCCCAAGCGAAGTAATCACCGTACTCTTCAGGAGAATCGGCGCCTACATTGCATGTTGCCCAAAGCGTACCGGAAGGAAGGCCAAGATCCACATAATCGTGATTTGACAGAGTCCCGTTTGGAAGTCTATTGGCTGCACGACTAACGGATACCGTCTTAGTTGCATTGCCTGTGACGGTAGTTACCGCGATCACAGCATGGTCAGCTGAACCTGATTCATTGGCCGCAACCTGCACCGAAAACGAACCTGGCCCCGAGCCACTTGCAACAGAGAGAGCAACCCATGGCTGATCGCACGTCACCGTCCACTCCTTGTTTGCCACAACCTGCACTGAAAAGCTGCCTCCCGAGCCCCAAAAGGTCCGTTCTGAAATATCCAGCATCAAATAAGCCGGACTGGGATTGAACGTAGCGACAACAGGGCGTACCGGTCTTCCACATACACGGGAGTTGCGTATTACTGCCTTTTCGGTTGAATCCCAGTAGTAGTAATAGGCACTCCAGGGGCCACCGACAGCCAACATGCTCGACCAACAGCTGCCACCATAACCCACGTTATAAAGTGACGTCTTAGCAAAGTAGCCGGCAGCAGGCAGGAACAATGTATTACCGTTTGGGCCGGTGAACAAGCGGCCGATCTTCCCATTCTGTGAAGTCCATGTGCTTGAGCATTCCGAATTCAACTCCTCAATTTCGTCAACAGTCGGCATGCGCCAATCATAGCCCCAATTGACTGTGGCAGCATCATCGTATGCATCAAGCATTGCTTTGTCATCTACAAACCCATCCTTTCCATCGCTGTTTTTGGTGCAATACTTGGTCGGTTGTTCGTAAACATCGCCATACTTGTAAGTTTCCCAACTATAATCCAATTTCGGACTTGTTTCACCCCAAGCGAAGTAGTCACCGTATTCCTCAGGCGATTCGGCACCTACATTGCAAGTAGCCCATAATGTGCCCGACGAAAGGCCGAGATCAACATAACCACGACCGTCAATAGCGCCACTTTCCGCCACAGATGTATCACTCTGCTCTTTACCATCCGCAAAATTGTCTTCAACGAACGGATCCAACGTCTCAGTTTCCTCACAGGCGGCCAGCGCCAGCAGCAGGCCCGGCATCAAGGCTAAAATGAATTTTGTTTTCATAACGGGGATGAGTTTCGATTGTTTGTGGATTAGACGGCGGCAAAGATAAAATTATTTTTCAGAAGATGCAAACGGCAAGAACAAGGATTTTCGTATTTTTCGTTATTTGTTTTGACAATGTCATTTATTTGCATTACATTTGTAATACAATAACACACATTATGAAGACAACAGTAATCCAAACCCGCGTAGATGAACAATTGAAAACGAACGCCGAACAAGTGTTCGCCTCAATCGGGATAGACATGGCCTCTGCAATCCGCCTATTCCTGACCCAGGTAGTCAACACCCATGGAATTCCGTTCACGCTGAAAGCCAAATCGGAAGAATGCAGTTTCATCGCCGCAGAGCCAGCCGTTGCATACGGGCGGCCATCGCCTGTGGTCAAAAAAGGGAAAATCGGGAAAATAAAGTTTTCTTCCGATGGGAGCTGGGCCGATTTTGCTGGAATCGTATCATTGGATGGAATTGATATCAAAAACGACGAACGATTGGTTTACCTGCTGGAAAAATGAAACTCGTCATCTTCGATCTCGACGGCACGCTGCTCGACACCATCGCCGACCTGGGCACCGCCGGCAACCAGGTGCTGGCCGCTCACGGCTACCCTACCCACCCGATTGATGCTTACCGGCATTTTGTGGGCCGGGGCATCCGCAAACTCATCGAACGCGCGTTGTCGCCCCACACGCCGACCGAAGAGGAAACAGACCGCCTGCTGACGGAGTTCAAAGCCTATTACATCGCTCACAAAACCGACCTCACCCGTCCGTACAAGGGAATTGACGCGCTGCTGGCCACCTTGCAAAAGAGCGGGGTGCGCCTGGCGGTGGCCTCCAACAAATTCCAGTCGGCCACCGAACAACTGGTGCGCCACTACTGGGGCGACCAACTGTTTGACATGGTATTGGGCCAGCGCGAAGGCGTACCCGTCAAACCCGACCCGCGAATTGTGTACGACATTCTGCAAAAAACAAGCATA